>NZ_JAPDDT010000024.1 GCF_025950235.1 Luteolibacter arcticus
CTGATACCGGACCGCAAGCCCCGCAGCTGCGATCGCGGGCTGCGCCAGCCGACGAAGAACTGGAAGAAGATCCGCCAGCCGACCTCTATCCCGCTGGTGAAGAAGATCACCCTCGATCTAACAGGTCCTTAAAGGCATTGGGATAAATCCCGCGTTCCCAGTGGGTGGGGCCTGACGGCTTCTCACGTTGAGAGATCGACGAAGTGGCGGCGCGAGGAGAGCAGGTGCTTCCGCATCGCGTCGCCCGCCTTGTCGGG
Organism: Luteolibacter arcticus; assembly: GCF_025950235.1. Taxonomy (NCBI): domain Bacteria; kingdom Pseudomonadati; phylum Verrucomicrobiota; class Verrucomicrobiia; order Verrucomicrobiales; family Verrucomicrobiaceae; genus Neoluteolibacter; species Neoluteolibacter arcticus. The sequence goes on from NZ_JAPDDT010000024.1 coordinate 258, forward strand.
CAGGCCGGCCTCGATCGCCTCGAGGATCTCATTGTGACCGGAGATGACGGGCGTGGACCAATCGCCGTCGCCGCGGTTTGCCTGGGCATAGGCGATGCAGCGCTTCTCCAGCGCGCCTAACAGGATGGAGTAGATCCTGTTGCCCGAGCCGCGGGCGATGGCGAGGTGGAAGGCGATGTCCGCCTTGCTGAACTTGTCCTTGGTGCCGCGCGCCTTGTCCATCGTTTCAACGATGCGCTTGAGCTCGCGGATCACTTGCTCGCCGGCGTTCTTTGCGGCGAGCCGCGCGCACTCGGTCTCGATCAGGATGCGGAAGTCGATCAGCTCGAGGAAATCGCTTTCCTCGGCGAGCACCGAGTAGCTCTCCACCGCGCTGCCGAGCGACTCCAGGCTCGGGTCGGCGATGTAGGTGCCGCTGCCTTTCAGGGTGCGCAGCAGGCCGCGGCCGCGGAGCTGTTGGATGGCCTCGCGGATGACCGTGCGGCTGACCTTGAAGCGCTCGCAGAACTTCTCCTCGGAGGGCAGGCGCTCGCCGGGAGGCAGCTTGCCGGCGAGGATTTCCTGCTCGAGTTCTCCGGCGATCTGGGCGCTTCGTCGTTGCACGTCAGGACGCTAGAACGGTCGCCGCCGGTGCTTCCAGTGGAAACAAGGACGCTTTCCGGGATGACGCGCTCCGCTGGCCATGCATGATCACCCGCATGCTTCAGAGCGGCATCCTTAATCCCCATATCCTGCAACTGATCGCGCGGATTCGTCATACAAATACCCTGGTCATCGCGGACTGGGCATTTCCTTTCTGGCCGCAGATCGAAACGGTGGATATTTCGCTCACGCACGGGATTCCGACCGTGCTCGACGTGCTGGACCTGCTCACGCCGGTCTTCAAGATCGGCCGCATTTGGCAGGCGGAGGAGTTCCTCGCGAGCAATCGGGAGGATTGCGTTGACCGTTTCGCCAAGTCCTTCGGCGACCTCCCGCTCACCCGCGAGCCGCATGTGGATTTCAAGAAGCGGGTGCCGCACGCGATCGGCCTGATTCGCACCGGCGACCCGACACCGTACGGCAACATCATCCTCGAATCCGCTTGATGAAGACGGCTGTTACCTTGTGCCGCGTGCCGGAGTCGGCCGCCGGTCCCTTTGTTTTTCACGACCCGCTGCCGGAGGGCTTTGCCAAAGCGGCCGGGCACGGTTTCGATGCCGTGGAGCTTTTCCTGGAAGGGCCGGACGCTGTGCCTGCGGACGAGATTCATGCTCTCCAGCAACAGCACGGTTTGGCCATCGCTGCCGTCGGTACCGGTGCGGGCATGGTGAAGCACGGGCTGTCCCTCACCGATGCGTCGCCGGAGAAGCGCAAGGCGGCGCTGGATTTCCTTCTGCGCATGATCGGCTTCGGCGGCAGACTCGGTGCGCCCGCGATCCTCGGCTCGATGCAGGGGAAATGGAGTGCTGATGTCCCGCGGGAAAAGGCGCTGGATTTGTTGGCGGGCTCGCTCCGTATCGCCGGTGAAGCCGCCGCCGCCTGTGGCGTGCCCTTCATCTACGAGCCGCTCAACCGCTACGAGACGAACCTCTTCAACCACCTTGCCGCCGCCGCGGAGTTCCTCGACCGGCGCGAGGTTGCCAATGTCGTGCTGCTGGCCGACCTGTTTCACATGAGCATTGAGGAGCGAGATATCGCCGAGGCCTTGCGCGAGGCGGCCCCGCGGCTCGGGCATGTCCACTGGGCGGACTCGAACCGGCAGGCGATGGGCTTCGGCCACACCGACCCGGTGCCGATCATGGCCGCGCTACGAGAGATCTCGTACTCCGGCTACATCTCTGCGGAAATCTTCCCGCTGCCTGATGCGGACACCGCCGCCAGCCAGACCCTTGAATCGATGATCGCCCTTCGTTCATGAAAGCCATCCAGTTCACCCGCCCCGAGGAGATCAACGTCATCGAACTTCCCGAGCCACCGGCGCCGGGGCCGGGCGAGGCGCTTGTCCGCACCCACCGCATGGGCATCTGTGGCACGGATCTCTCCGGCTACCTCGGAAAGATGCCGTTCTTTTCCTACCCGCGCATTCCCGGTCATGAGCTTGGCCTGGAGGTGCTCGCTACCGGTGAAGGCGTGACGAATGTGAAGGTCGGCGACAGGTGCTCGCTGGAGCCTTACGTCAATGATCCCACCACGCCGACCAGTCAGAAGGGCGCTTCCAATTGTTGTCCCGGCGTGCAGGTGTTAGGGGTGCATCAGGATGGTGGCCTGCGCGACTCGTGGATCGTTCCGGCACGCAAGCTGCATGCGGGAAACCAACTTTCCTACGACCAGCTCGCGCTCGTGGAGACGTTGGCAATCGGCTATCACGCCGTGCAGCGCGGCAATCCCCAGCCGGGTGAAACGGTGCTGGTGATCGGTGCCGGGCCGATCGGCCTCGCCTGCCTGGAGTTTCTCAAGCTGATGGACCTGCGGGTCGTGATCATGGACATGGTGCCCGGGCGCATCGACTTCTGTCGCGACCGGCTCGGTATCCAGCATGGCATCGTATTCAAGGGCGACGGCTCGGAACTCGCCGAACTCGAGGCGATCACCGGCGGCCAGCTCGCCGATGTGATCATCGATGCCACCGGCTCGGCGGTATCGATGTCGAACTGCTTCCAGTACGCCGCCTTCACCGGTCGCGTGGTCTATGTCGGCATCACGACGCAGGAGGTCGCGTTCCCGCATGCTCCCGTCTTCCATCGCCGGGAGCTCACGCTGCTCGCCTCGCGGAATGCCCTGCCGAAGGACTTCGGCGAAATCATTGCGTTGATCGGGGAGGGGAAGATCGATACCGATGCTTGGATCACCCATCGCCTCGCCTTCGATGACGTACCGGGCGGATTTTCGCGCTTCACGGATACCAAGCTCGGAGCGATCAAGGTGATCATTGAGCTCTAAACACTAACATGCGAATCGTCATCGGCGGCGTCAGCGGCAGCGGCAAGACCACCATCGGCGAGCTGGTGGCGGAGAAGCTCGGCTGCGAGTTCGCCGATGCGGATGGGTTCCATCCGCCGGAGAACATCTCGAAGATGAGCGACGGGATCGCACTCGATGATGCGGATCGTGCGGGGTGGTTGGAGGCGCTGGGTGTTTATTTGGCGGGGCGTGACTCCATCGTGCTCGCTTGCTCGGCATTGAAGAAGGTGTATCGCGACCGGTTGCGGGAACTCGCCGGGCCGGTCCGGTTCTTTGTTCTGACGGCGGATCGCACGGAGTTGGAAGAGCGACTGTCCACCCGTGAACACTTCATGCCGGCGAGCTTGTTGGATTCGCAGCTCAGCACGTTGGAGTTGGGGGAGGACGTGACGGTGGTCGAGAATGACGATGCTCCAGAGTTAGTGGCAGCCAGGTTGGTTGCGAGCACCCAAGAGGTCGGATGAAGCAATGATCGCGGCGCAGCCGCTTTTGGACTGCTGCGATTTTTTCGCAGCTTTCGAGTGGAGGGTGAGGCGGGCTGCCTCGGTGGATGGAAGCGGGCTTCCGGGATCGCTGCAGCGCCCGAGAGGAACGGGCCGGGCCTTGCATTCGAAAGCTGCGGATGACCGCAGCAGTCCGAGGGCCTTCGGCTTTTATCGGGTGTGACCGTTATATCGGATTGCCCGTGTTTCCGTGTCCCGCGAAGCTCGTCCCGTGCGCAGCATTCTCATCACCGGCGGCAATGGCGGGCTTGGCTCGGGCATTGGGCGCTACTTCCTGGAGAAGGATCCGGAGGCCAAGGTTTGGCTCGGGGTTCGTAGCAATCGTTCGAATGCGGAGGCGCTTGCCGCGGAGTTCTCCGGGCGTTGTGCATGCATCGATCTTGAGGTGACTTCCAAGGAGAGCTGGGAAAGCGCTGTCGCGAGCATCATGGAAACCGACGGCCGGCTCGATGTGCTGGTCAATAATGCGGGGCTTCACCGCGACCATTTGCTCGCCGCGATGCCGGATGAGGCGTGGACTTCGGTGATCTCGGCGAATCTGGATGCGGTGTTCTTGGGATGCCGCGCGGTGGTCCGGCCGATGATGGCGCAGCGCTTCGGGCGCATCATCAATATCTCCTCGCTCAGCGCGATCCTGCCGCCGCTCGGGCAGACGAACTACGCCGCGGCGAAGGCGGGGGTGGTGGCGCTCACGCAGACGTTGGCGAAGGAGGTTGCACGTGCGGGCATCACGGTGAATGCGATCTTGCCCGGCTACATTGCCACCGAGGCGTTGGCCCACATGGACGAGGAGGGGGCAAAACGCGCGAAAGCGGGCATCCCAATGCGTCGTTTCGGAACGCCTGCCGAGGTGGCATCCGCGGTGCTGTTTCTCGCTTGCCACGATGCTGGCTACGTCACAGGGTCCGCCCTGAAAATCGACGGCGGCATTTTCTAACAAGTTAAGACTCATGGCTCAAGGCGCGGAACTCCGGCAAAAAATCAAGGAAGTGATGGTCGAGGAATTGATGCTCGACTTCGACGCGGGGGAGATTGCCGACGAAACCGCGATCTTCGGTGCTGGTGGCCTGGGGTTGGATTCGGTGGATGCGCTCCAACTCGTCGTGGCCGTTGAAAAGCATTTCGGCCTGAAGATCGCCGACGCCGAGAAGGCGAAAGGCGTCCTGCAAAGCGTGGAGACCATCGCGAAGGCAATCGAGGAGAAGGGTTGAGCCGGAACCTGTCAGCTTCAGGGGGAAAGGGCCCGCGATGAAGAAGTGGCTGCTCTTTCTGGCGAAGCTGGCTTTCACCGCCGCGTGCTTGTGGTGGGCCTTGTCGGGCCAGCGTTTGGAGGAATCGGCTTCCTTTTGGCCGAAGGATCCGGAGTGGGGGTGGGCGCTTGCCGCGGTCGCACTCGGCGGCCTCACGGTATTCCTGTCTGCCTTCCGCTGGTGGCTGCTGCTGCTCGCGCAGGGCATCCCGGTCGGCTTGGGGCGGGCGACCCAGCTCACCTTGATCGGCGGACTTTTCAATTTGATGGGCGTGAGCAGCGTGACCGGGGACGCGGCGAAGATCTTCCTGCTGATTCGCGATCACCGGGAGCACAAGCTAGCCGTGACCATGTCGGTGCTGGTCGATCACCTCGTCGGCCTGGTGGCGATGTCGCTGACTTTCTTCGCCGTCACTGCGGGCCGCTTCCAAGCGGTGGAGTCGCAGAGCGAGCTGGGAAAGACGGCGATCAAGTTCGGCTGGATCTATTTCTCCGGGGGGCTGGCCGTGGTCGGCCTGATGTTCGTGATGGCGAGCCCGTGGGTGAATGACCGGATTCAGAAGCGGGTCAGCAATCCCCGGATCGCACGGATGAGGCGGGTGCCGGAGATCTACGATGTCTTTCGTAAGAAGTGGAAGCTGGTGCTGCCCGCGCTAGCCGCCAGCGTGGTGATGCTGCCGCTCTACTACGCGACCTTCTGGTGTGGCGTGCGTTTTGTCGGCAGTGACACGGGCTTCCTGCCGGTGTTTGCGGCGATGCCGGTGGTGGATGCGGCGAGCGCGATGCCGGTTTCGATCTCGGGCATCGGCGTGCGCGAGATCGCGCTGAAGACGCTGATGAATGATCTGGTCGGACTCGAGCCGGGGATCTCGGTGCTCGGGTCGCTGGTGGGTTTTGCGGCCGGAACGCTGTTCTGGGCATTTGCCGGCGGTCTGTTATTCTTGCGGCCGTCCGACCGGACATCGATGAAGGAAATCGAGGAAACCACCCAAGCGGAAGCATGAGCGGCATGGCACCCGGACCCGGCCACGATCCGGGACTGGCCGTCTGCCTGTCTTCGTCGTTCTTCGGCTACTACGCCCACCTCGGCCTGCTGAATGCGATGGAGGAGGCCGGCTTGCGGCCCGGCCGGATCGCGGGTGCTTCGGCCGGTGCGATCGCCGGTGGACTGTGGGCGGCCGGCTTGCGCGACGAGGCGCTGGAAAAGGTGATCTACGACTTCCATTTCCGCCGCGCCTTCTTCGACCTCGGCGCCTTTTACCGCTGGCCGGGTATTCTGACCGGCCTGGCCGGGGCGGGGCTGCTGTCCGGGGTGCGGATGCGCCGTTATCTCCGCCGGGTGATCGGCGACCGGCAGATCGAGGACTTGCAGAGTCCGCGGCTTGAGATCGCGGTGGCCAATCTTACACGCAAGCTTGGCGAAATCCGCAGCTCCGGTCCGCTGAATGACTTCATCATCGCCAGCTCGGCGATGCCGGTCCTGTTCATGCCCCAGCGCATTGGCGGCGAGGACTTTCTCGATGGTGGCGTGGCAAACGAAACGCCCTTCGACCACTGGCTGGATGACCCGGCGATCCACACCATCGTCGTCCACAGCATCCGCCATTCTTCCTGCATGAGGGGGCTGCCGTGGCGGACGCCGGGCGGCATTTTGGGCGAGTGCCATGGCATAGTCGCCAGCGATCTGATGCGCCGCCGCATCGAAGACGCCCGAATCTCGGGAAAGCGGCTGATTTTGCTCGAAACCGAGCATGATCACCCCGGCCTGCTCCATGGAGGAAAGTCCCGTGGCTTCTTTGCTGCCGGGGCGGAGACCTTCCGGAAGTCGCCGCTGGGCGCGCCGCCGGCCCGGACGGGGCGAGAAATTCCCCTTTCCCCCGCGGAAAGGGCGTCCTAGCGTCCGCCCGACATGAGCGGCTGCCACGGACCCCAGATGAAGATGGATCCCGCCCTGCACCAGGACAAGAAACCGTCCTGGATAAAGGTGCGCTTGCCGAACAACCCGGTCTTCTGGTCGACCAAGTCGCTGATCACCGACCTCAAGCTGGTCACCGTCTGCGAGGAAGCCCAGTGCCCGAACCGCTGGGAATGCTGGGGCCAGGGCACCGCGACCTTCATGATCGCCGGTGAGAAGTGCACCCGCGCCTGCGGCTTCTGCGCGGTGAAAACCGCCAAGCCCGATGCGTTGGAAGCCGACGAGCCCTACCGCGTGGCCGAGGCGACCCGCCGCATGAAGCTCCGCCACGTGGTGATCACCGCGGTGGCCCGCGACGATCTCAAGGACGGAGGTGCCGAGCATTTCCAACAGACCATCGAGGCAGTCCGCGCGATGAATCCCGGCCTCGTCATCGAGGTGCTGGTGCCCGATTTCAATGACCGCGACTGGGCGCTCCAGATGGTGATGGATGCCCGCCCGCACATCTTCAACCACAACCTTGAGACGGTCGAGCGACTGACCCCGCTGGTTCGCTCCCGTGCCAAGTATCACCGCAGCCTTGCGGTGCTGAAAAAGGCGAAGGCGATGGTGAATGGCAAGGTCGCCACCAAGAGCGGCATCATGCTCGGTCTCGGCGAAACCCGGGACGAGATCCTGCGGGCAATGGATGATTTGTTAGAGGCCGATGTGACCGTGCTGACCATGGGCCAGTACCTGCGTCCCACGCCGCGGCACTTGCCGGTGGTGGAATACATCGAGCCTGTCGCCTTCGATGAGCTGAAGCAGATCGCGATCGCGAAGGGCTTCCGTCATGTGGCCAGCGGCCCGCTGGTGCGCAGCTCGTATCACGCCGCGGACTTCCGGCCGGAGCTCGATATCATGGACGAGATCGAGAAGGCCGCTCCATCCCGCGGACTCGACTTGCAGCCCGAGGATCTTCCGATCCCTGCGGCCAAGCCGGCCCTGGTGAAGGCGTCGGTGGCTTGAGACAAGGCGCATGATGAAGTCCCGTAAAGCTACCGCCATCGGGTGTGGCGTCGCCGTTTTGTTAGTCGCGCTGGCCATCGGCATTCTGGGTTACGGGATGTTTGGAAACCATCCGTATTATGCCAAGGACGTGCGGCAGCACGGCCTGGCTCCCGCGTCGGCGACTTCGATCGAGGTCTTCGAAGCCCGCAATATCAGTGGCGCGGTTTCGCTGACCTACCTCGTGAGCGAAGCGGAGTTCCAGAAGTTTGCCGAGGAGAAGGGCTGGCCGTTGTCGCCGGGAAGCGGCTCGATTCAGGTGCATCCGCCCTCCGACTATTTTGGCGCGGTCATGCTCAAGGACGTGGAGGCTTATCTGACCTACGAAAAGCGCCAGCGAAACGGCGGGGGCATCAAGGTGATCTACATCCCGTCGGAATCCCGGGCCTACATCGACAAGAGCAACCGCTAACTCAAGCAGGCCATCCCTGCGGTGCCGCGATGGATTCGCCTGCTTCGAAGTCCGCGGAAAGAGGGAGCTTGCTCTGATCCAGCGGCTGTCCCTCCACCCATCGCGTGAGCAGGTTGGCCAGGCGCATCACGGGAAAGCGAAAGCATGCGAGGTGCGGGACATACCAATCCGCTTCCATTTGCTCGTTGAGGAGGATCAGCGAGACATCGTCCGGCACCCGCAGCCCGCGCTTTGTTAGAAGGCAGCTCACGGTGACGAGTTCCTTCCAATCCAGCAGGATCAGAGCGGTGGGCACGGCCCGGTCCATGGCCGCCTCCACCATGTTCCACACGACTTCCGGCCGTTGGTAGGGACTCTCCGGCGTGTGATAGGATTCCACGTAGCTGACGCCGACACGCTCGAGACCCGCTTTCACGGCCTCCTTGATACTGGCAGAAAAACCGTGAGGTCGATCGCAGAGCGGCAGCACGATCTGGCGGTGGCCCTGGCGGGTCAGTCGCTCCATCGCTTCGGCGGCGAGGAGGGATGATTTCACCGCCACGATGGGGATCTTCCATTCGCCAACGAGTCCACCGAGAAAGATCATCCTCACTCGGTTCTTCATGGCCCATTCGCCGATCGGCGGGCGGCCAAAGACCGCGATCACCGGCACGTCGGGATCGATCGGCAGCAAATGATCCCACGACCGGTGCGGCCGCTTGGCGTGGAGGAAATCGAAGGTCACGATTTCCACCGCCCAGCCGCGGCGACCGAGTTTTTCGCGGGTGACTTCGATCACGCGCCGGGCCGTGTGAGGCAGATCTCCCAGATCCGCATGGGTCGCGACGACCGCCCGGCGGAGTATCCGGGCAGGAGCTTGCGGGGCCACCGCGGCGCGGGGAATCACGCGAAAGGCGCGCCGGTCGCCTCCCGACTCGAGCCAGCCCTGCTCGACGAGCAGGGCGAGGGCGGCTGCCACAGTCGGCTGGCTGACACCGGTTTCCGCTGCCAGCAGGCGCGAGCCGGGGAGGCGTCCCGTCCAGCGTCCGGCGGCGAGTTCCGACTTGATCGCGTCCGCTGCGATCTCGGCGGTGGTCCTGCGCTCGATCCTTGCCATGTTCCGACCGGCTACAGCGCCGGCCATGATCTGCAAAGGTGAAATTGGCAGATTTTCAGTCGCGCCTGTCCTTCAAGGTCAGGATTTGTCTGACATCCTGCGTCAAATGTCCATCCGGAGGCCGGATCCCGCCGGTTTTCGTGGACATGACCTCGACCTAAAAAATCTCCATGAAGACCTCTGTTTTTCTCGCCCCGGCCTATGTGCTTTTCGGGGCCGTTTCCCTCTCGGCGTTGCCCGCGCTCGCCGACTCCGTGACCATGACCGGTGCCAGCGGGGGGACGTGGACCGATCCCCTTATTTGGAGCAACGGACTGGCACCCGCCCCGGAGAACGACTACAGCGTCACCAGCAAGACTCTGGCTGCACCCAGCCTGACAACGGCTGCCACGGCCACCTTCGCCGGGGGAAATCTCGCCATCAGCAGCGGCACGCTGTCCTTCCCCGGCAGCAGCGGCGGCACGGTGACCCACACCTACGCCTTCACCGGCGGCGAGCTGGGCTCCGCTAGCGCCACGAACCCGGCCACCGCCGTGCAGGTCACCGGCAGCTCCCTTACCTTCGCCTCGACCAATGGCACGACCAAGGCGGTCAACGCGCGCTTCAATTTCAGCGGCAGCAACATCATCGACCGGACGGGTTCCAATTTCACCCATAACCTCAACTTCAACCGCGCCCTCTACGGCAGCGGAACGCTGACCTTCAATTTCACGAACAATGGCAGCGGTGCCGGCCGCAACGTGAACATCGCCAGCGGCCTGGCGAACGCCTATTCCGGCACCGTGGTCCTGAACAACGCCAGCACCTCGAATGGCGGTGTCACCATTTTCAGCCTGGGCAGCTCGCTCGGCACGGGCTCCTATGAAATCCGCAACGGCTGGAGCCTGAACAACAACGTCGCCTCCGGTCTCGATGCCGCGCCCGCGATCACGCTGGTCAATTCGGCCTCGCGGCTCGTGTTGACGAACCCGTGGAACAATTCCGCCGGCGCGCTGACGGTGACCAACGGTACGGTGAGCATCGGGAACGCCGCCTCATCCATCGGCAACCTCACGGGGGCTGCGGGTACGATCCAAGGGGTCGGTGTCTCATCCTCCCTCACGGTGAACCAGACCACCAACGGAACCTACGCGGGTGCGCTCGGCTTCACTGCTGGCAATGGCCTAGCGTTCACGAAGGCCGGGGCCGCCAATCTGCGGCTCACCGGCACCATCAATCCGGCCATCCCGGTCACCTTGAATGATGGTGGCCTGGGCGTAGGCACCAATACGCTTGCCTCGCTGACCCAGAACGGAGGATCCCTGCTGCTCGACCTCGGGGTCACACCGGTCATCAGCGGCAACTATTCCCGGGCGGCAGGCGACATCGCGGTGCAGGTATCCTCGCCGCCCGCGTTGGGCACGCCCTACACGCTGGTGACCTACCAGGGAGCGCTGACCAGCAATCCTCCGGTCACCTTTGCCGGGCTGGGGGACACCCGCCTCGCTCCGGCGGTGAACTACGGTGCGGGTAGTAATTCCGCGATCAGCGTGACCTTCTCCGGCACCGCTGCGGCGCTGGTCTGGAATGGCCCTCCGGGTGGCACCTGGGACATCAACTCGTCCAGTAACTGGACCAATGGCGGCAGCCCGGACAAGTACTATCAATTCGACCACGTAAGCTTCACCGACGCGGCCACCGGATCCCCCAGCGTGGTCCTCAGTCAAGTGGCGACCCCTGGATCGGTGGTCTTCGATCACTCGATGAAAAACTACACCCTAAGTGGCAGCGGTGCGATCGGCGGGATCACCACGCTCACCAAATCGGGCACGGGCACGCTGACGATCGCGAACAACAACAGCTATACCGGGGATACCATCATCTCGAATGGAACGCTCCAGATCGGCGCGGGTGGAACCACCGGCAGCATTGGCAGCGGGGCCGTGGCCAACGCCGGCACGCTCGCCTTCAACCGGTCCGACGTGTCCACCGTGGCCAACGTGATCTCGGGAGCCGGTGCGCTTTCCCAGCTCGGCAGCGGCACCACCATCCTCACTGCCGACAGCGGCTACACCGGCAGCACCACCATCACTGCCGGCACCTTGCAAGTGGGCAATGGCGGCGCGAGCGGCTCCCTCGGTGTCACTTCTGCGATCACCACCAACGGCACGCTGGCCTTCAACCGCACGGGCACGCTCACCATCGCTCCGGAGATCACCGGCACGGGTGCATTGCTGCAGAGCGGCCCGGGCACCGTGGTGCTTGCTGCGGGGGCCGGTCATACCGGTGGCACGACCATCGCGGCCGGCACGCTGGTGATCGGGAACGGTGGCACCACCGGCTCCATCACCGGCCTGGTGACCAGCAATGGAACGCTCGGGATTCAGCGGTCCGACGACCTCGATTTCGCCAACGTCGTCTCCGGCTCCGGTTCGATCGATCACCGCGGTACCGGGATCCTTCGTCTCACGGGTGCCAATAGCTACACCGGCACCACGGGCGTGAGCGGCGGTGGCAGACTGGAGCTCGATTCCTCGGGCTCTTCGATTCCTGCGGGCACCGGCCTGCTTCTCGCCAGTGGAACCTTGGATTTCAACGACCTCAACCTGACGGTGTCGTCGTTCACGAAGACTCCGGCGGGTTCGGTGGATGTGGTCGCCGACCCCGGCAAGACTCTCACCGTCCAAGGCGGCAATTTCCTGGCCAATCAAGGCGGCCTCAGCCTGACGATGGTCGACTCCTTCGTCCTCAACAGCCCGGCGGGTAGCTTCAATGCCGTGACCACTGCCAGTGGAGGCAACGCCAGTGTCACCGCCGGCTACCTTACCAACACCATCACCGCTGGGTCTTTCGGAATTGCGAACGGGGGTCCTGGTGGTGCCGCAGTCACTTCCAATGCCTCGGTGACCCTTGGCGAGTCGAACACGATCAACGCCGATACCATCGCCATCGGAGTGAACGGCGCCGAGAACGGCATCACTTCGCTCCGCTGCGATGCCAGCAACTCGTCGCTGGTCATCCGCGGGACGGCCGGCGGCAGCAGCCGGGCGAACATGACTCTCGGCCACAAGAAGGATTCCGACTATGCAGGCGGCTCCGCCGCGGTCGAGGTGTTGGGATCCGGCAGCACGCTGGATGCGATGCTTGGCACGCTGGTGATCGGCCGCCACTCCACCGGCACCGGCAACTTCAACCGCGCCACCAGCGGTAACTTCACCTTCGGCGCCGGGACGCTCGATGCGACCACTATCCAGCTCGGCATCGGCGAAGCACCGAACATCAAAACGGCGAACGGCACGATCGCGACGACCGACGGCGTGATCAAGACCGAGACCCTCACCCTGGTCCAAGACAGCGGTGGGCCGATGGGCACCGCCACCGTCAGTGTGGCAGGCACCGGCGCGCTGCAAGCAACCACGATCACGGGCCAGGCCGCGACGAATGCGACCGTGCTGCTGAACGATACCGCCACTTTGCGGAACACGCCGGGCAGCAATCTCACCGTGAGCGGCACCACCTTGGAAATCTCTTCCGTCGCCACGGCATTGCTGTCGATCGGCTCCGGGAATGACGTCCTCTTCGATGCGGGCAGCGTGTTCGAGTTCCACTACTTCAGTGACCCGGTGAACTTCGATTTCGGCAAGCTGACGGCTTCCGGAGCGACGATCCTGAGCAACGCGAGCCTGAGCCTCATCGATGAGAACGCCGGACCGGCCGCCTTCACCACGGGCCAGAAGTTCGTGCTCATCGACTACACCGCCGGCAGCCTCACCGGGACCTTTACGGGACTGGATGACGGCGCGATCGTCACCGTGGGCAGCCAGAACTTCGTGATCGACTACGATGATCCAGCCTATGCGGGGAAGGCCGTCACACTGACCGCGGCAGCGGCCGGCTCCACCTATGCGACCTGGGCCATGGCGAATGCCGGTGGGGAAGGGGCGAATGGCGACTACGACAAGGACGGCGTGCCGAACGCGGTCGAGTACCTGATGGGCCAGACCGGCTCCACCTTCACCCCGAATCCGCAGGTGGTGGGTAGCAAGATCACCTGGCCGAAGGACCCGCTCGCCCAAGCGACCTGGGTGGTGCAGACCTCCAGCAATCTGGCGGCGGAAGGCCAGCCCGGCGGCTGGGCGGATGCGACCTTCGGGGTCGCCGATCTCGACACGTCCATCGAGTTCATGCTGCCGGTCGGTAGCTCGAAGGTCTTCGCCCGCTTGAAGGTGACCGTGCCCTGAGCGCTGCCGCCTGCACTGACGATTTCCCTGGGTACAATACGAGGTCCCGGCCCCTGTGCCGGCGGGTTCCGGTGACTTCCCGGAAGAAATTTCGGGAAGTCACCGGACAAATTTGCGTCTAATCCTCCAATCATGATCCCGCACCGATGGCTCATTCCCTTCGCCCTGGTCGCGACCGTGGCAGCAGAGACCCCACCGGTCTTTTCTCCAGTACTCCGCGAGGCGTACTTGGCCGATGCCCGATCGAAGGTCTTGGCGGCGGCGACGCCCGAGCTGATGACGTGGCTCGACCGCCACCCGGAGATCTTGAGCGGCTTGCTCACCAGCTCGGACCCGGTGCCGGCGCACCATGTGGCGCAGCTCGATGAAATGCGCCGTGCCCTTGGGCCGGAGAAGTCGGAGCGCTACGCGTCGCTGCTGCTCGCGGTGTCATTACGCGCGCCCGATGGAGGGCCTGCGTCTGCCAAGCCGGCGGATGCACGAGTTGAGGCGGTGGCCGCGCACTTGAAGACGGCCGGGCTTTCCGTGCTGCAGGCTCGGGAGATGGGGGATGCTGTTTTCAAGGAGGCCAAGGTTGAAGTTCCGGGCAAACGCGAGGCAGGGGCATTTTGGGAGGACCTGGCTCATGCCACGGGCACCTATCCGCGCCGGGAAAACATGGAGCTGGCGGATTCGCTGAAGCTGTTGATCGAGCGCTACGAGACGAAGCTCGAACCTTTCAGCAGCGGGCCGCAGTGGCCGCTGTATGCCATCGATCAGACGCCGTGGCCGCTGCTTGCACCGTTGCGACAGACCTTGCCGCGGAGCGAGGCGGACTATCTGTGGGATCACTTCCGCGGGGAGACTCCGTATGCCGATGGCTCGCGCTGGAAGACCTATTCGCGCTACTCGTGGGACTACGATCGCGTGCCCGCGGTGCGCTGGAAGGTGAGCGCGTTTCACCCCAACTCGGTCCCGCGCATCGCCGAGGACGGCGGTGTCTGCGGCCGGCTTTCCACGCTCGGCCAGTTTTCCTGCACGGCCCTCGGCAAGCCGGCGGTCGGCATGTATCAGCCCGGCCATCGCGCGATGCTTTCCTACAATCGCGACTCCGCGGGCCTGTGGTTCGCGAAGCTCGAGCAAAGCATTACCGGCCCTGATCGCTCGACCGCGCAGTGGCTGCTGCCGGCACCGCAAGGCCAGCGGGTCAGCGGCAGCGAAGCCTCTGGCGTGAAGGTCGGCGTCGAGTGGCACGTGGCGCTCAATCTGGCGATGAATGCGGGACTCGGCCGCTGGCAGGACGCGCGCGTCGCGCTCTTTTCCGCGCGACGGTTGCGGGAGAAGGATCCGGCCACCGCGGTGCGCCTGGCGGAGGAGGCGACGGCGCTCAACCCGTATCTACTGGAAGCATGGTACCAACTCGCGGACTGGTCGCGTGGCGATCTGGCGGCGACCAATGCCTTGCTTGTGCGCTTTGACACGCTGCTGCTCGATCCCACGAAGGCGGCGGAGGATCATGCGGAGTTGTCCGCCAGTACCGATTTCAACGACCTCAAGCCGGTCAAAGGCGGGGCCAATCCGAAGAAGGACTCGACGCTGGTGGCCAATGTTGTGGCCCCCTTTATCGCCGCGGCGGCATACTCGCCTGCGCTGGCGGACAAGTCCCTTCGCGCTGCCGCCTACGGGATGCTGAAGCAGGAGATCGCACGCCGCGAGGCGCTGAAGATGCCGTATGGTGCGCCCGTGCGTGAGCTGGAGCTGAAATTCGAGGTCGCGGTGGATGGCCCGCGGGCCGCGCAGCAGCGGTTGGAGAAGCGCTTGGCCGACCTGCTCAAGCTGGATGGGAAGCGGCGGGGCAAGGCGGCACCGGAATGGCTTGGCGAGCTTTCGGCGGTGGCTGGCGGCTTGCCCGATGCAAAGGATCGCGCCGAGTGGTTCGCCCGCTTGCAGCGCGACATTCCGAAGGACATCGCCGTGACCAGGTCGAAGGATGGCAAGGCTGCGCCTGATGCCGTCTTCAAGGGCCTCCACGATCTCCAGGTCCGCGAATTCCGCTCGCTCGGCAAGGCCGGGCAGAAGGAACTCAAGCGCCTCAATGAGGCGTGGGCGGCGGCGACGACGATTTGATCTGGCTGGACTGGCAGGCGGAATGCACGGGGCCCTTAAATAAAAGGTTGGATTGACCTAACGGCTTGAATTGGCTAGAGATCTGCTGTTCGCCGTCTGTTCACCCCCTCAACCGGCCATGAGAATCACCCCTAGTCTCACGGCGCTGCTTGCAGCGTTCGCCGGGCCCCTTGCGGCCCAGGTTATCAATATCGATTTCGACAAGGACGGTACGTCCCCCATCTATCAGGGGCTCGCCGCCGCGCCCGATCCCTCCGGCAGTGCCGCGATCTGGAACCAGCTTTACGGCAGTGGCAACACCACGATTTCGTCTTCCGTCCTGACCAATTCCAGCGGTGAGGTGGTGGACGGTGTCGGCTTCAGTCTCGAGATCAATGGCAGCTACTCGAGCTTCCCCGGGCAGCAGGAGAATGGCGGTGCGGCGCTGACCTATCAGGACCTGATGTCGGACTACGTGCACCTCTCGTCGCCGACGAACACGCAGGTGATCACGAAGAACGGCTCGATCACCGGGCTGGATCCGCTGAAGCTCTACGACATCTACCTCTACGCGCAGGGCGACAATTTCCTCGGCGAGTACTCCGACGGGCAGAACGCCCTGATCACCATCAACGGCGTCTCGAAGCAGACCTCGTGGGACGGCGTGCTGGGTGGCAACGGCCTGCTGGTGGAGGGGATCGAATACGTGAAGTTTTCGGTGCTGCCGACCGCGTCCGGCAGCATCAATTTCAGCTACGCGAACGTGGTCACCGGGGTGAATGCCGGTAGCGACCTCGACGGCCTGAACTCGCGCTTCGCGGTGCTCAACGGCATCCAGATCGTGGATGTCGCGCTGGTGCCGGAGCCTTCCGTCGCCTTGCTGGGTGCCCTCGGCTTGCTGGTGGCGACGCGCCGCCGGCGGCGTTGACCCCGCTTACTTCGCCGCCTTGTCCTTCTCCGGCTCTTTCTCCTTCGGGCGGAAGTGCAGGTTGATCTTGGATTCGGTCTCGCGGTCGATGATCTGCGAACTGGCCAAGTCGCTCGCCAGATTGCGGGCGGCGGCGATGTCGGTGTCGTTCGGCGCTGCGTTCTTGTTGTCGAAGGGCCGCAGCTCGAAATTCGGCACCACCTTCTCCAGGCCGGGGGCGACGGCGGGATCGATCACGCAGATGATGGCGGAGCGGGCCGGGGTGCCCG
Organism: Luteolibacter arcticus; assembly: GCF_025950235.1. Classification (NCBI taxonomy): domain Bacteria; kingdom Pseudomonadati; phylum Verrucomicrobiota; class Verrucomicrobiia; order Verrucomicrobiales; family Verrucomicrobiaceae; genus Neoluteolibacter; species Neoluteolibacter arcticus. Next base: position 16,925 of record NZ_JAPDDT010000024.1, read on the forward strand.
GCAGTTCGCCCTGGCGGAGGGCGGCGACTTCCTCGGGGCCGGCGAGCAGGCCGAGCTGCCCGGCGTGCTGATAGGCGCGGTTGAAGGTCTCACGTGCCAGCTTCTCGCGGGACGGGTAGTCGTCGAATTCGTCGTCGCTGTCGGACTTGTTCTCCTTGTCGTCGAAGACGCGATTGAAAACCACCGTGGGATCCTCGCCCAGTTGCTTGGCATCGTGGAGGAGCGCAATCCCGCGGAGGAAGGTGGTGCGGGCGTCCTTCTCGGTCATCGCCCGGTAGAAGGATGCTTCCGAGACCAGGCCGCGCATGTCGGCGACGATCTGATCCTTGCGCTTCTCACGCTTTTGATATCGCGAGACGTAAATGAAGGTCGCGAGGGCGAGGACGCCATACAGCGTCCACTTCAGGATGGCAGCTACGCGCGGGTCCATCAGGTCCAGATCGATTTGGGTTTCTTCGCGTCGGCAGGATCAGGCGGCGGTGTCTCGAAGGTCCGCTTCTCACGGCAGTGGAAGAGCGCCTCCTCGCGAGTGATGTAGCCGCTGTCGAGCAGGCCACCGATCGATTGGTCGATGGTGCGGTTGCCGTCCTTGAAGCCGATTTCCATGAGGCCGACGAGCTGCTCGAGCTTCCGTTCCCGGATGCAGGCGCGGATGCCGTGGTTGGCGCGCAGCACCTCCGAGGCGAGCACGCGGCCTTGGCCATCGGCGCGCTGGATGAGGCGCTGGGACACGATGGCCTCCAGCGTTCCGGCGAGCTGGGTCACGACCTGCGCTTGCTGGTCCGGCGGGAAGACATCGACGAGGCGGTCCACCGACTGCGGGGCATCGACGGTGTGCAAGGTGGCCAGCACGAGGTGGCCGGTTTCCGCTGCGGTCAGGGCGATGCGGATGGTTTCCAAATCCCGCAACTCCGACACCACGATCACGTCCGGGTCCTGGCGGAGTGCCTGGCGGAGCGCGATCGGAAAACCGCGCGTGTCGCTGCCGACCTCGCGTTGCTTAATGAGGCAGCTCGCGTGGGTGAAGATGAATTCGATGGGATCCTCGATCGTCACGATCACGCCGGAGCGGTTTTCGGAAATCCGGCGGACCATCGAGGCGAGAGTGGTGGACTTGCCCGAGCCGGTGATGCCGGTGATGAGCACCAATCCGCGGCGCAGCGTGCAGACGTCATGGACCACCGCGTGGTGGCCGAGTTCGCCGAGCTCCGGGATGTGCTGCGGGATGTGGCGGAAGGCCGCCTCATGCGAGCCGCGGGCGAGGTGGACATTGCCACGAAAGCGGCCGACGCCTTCGAGGTGCAGTGCATAGTCGAGCTCCAGATTGGCCTCGAGCGACGAGCGCTGGGCCTCGGTCAGGGTGTCGAGGATCAGCCGGCGGGTGGTGTCGGGATCGAGCAGGAATTCCTCCAGCGGCACGAGGTTGCCTCCTACCCGCGCGGCGGGAGGTGCCCAAGCCGAGAGATGGAGGTCGGAACCGCCGAGTTCGACGGTTTGGCGGAGGTAATCTGTGATTTCGCGGACCTGGCTCACGGGAATGTTCGGTGAAATTAGGAGATCCCGCGCATGGCGCGATCAAAATCCTGCGGGCGGTCGGTGGCCGAGCGCGCCACCGCGGGATCGATGATGCCCTGCTGGGTGGCCGCGATCAGGTAGCGCAGGAAGGAGCAGCCTTGCGTCTCGTCGCACTTGTTGAGGTGATCCTTGAGCTCGTCGTAATTGGCTTCGCCCAGGAACTTGCGGGTGATCGCCTCGTTCTGGAAATACTCCAGCACCGCGACCACGCCGCCGTCGAGGCGAGGCAGCAACTGCTGGGCGATCGCGCCGATGAGCTGGTGCGAGAGCAGGCTGGCGGCGCCCGTGTAAACCGAGTCGCTCATGATGCGGTTCAGCCGCTCCATCGCGACCGGCACGCCGGCGACGCCGGAGCCGTGGAGGGTGGAGATCACCAGGTGGCCGGTTTCGGCGGCACGCAGGGCGGCGAAGGCGGACTCGGCATCGCGGATCTCGCCGAAGAGGATGATGTCGGGGTTCTGCCGCAGCGCCGCCCGCAGCGCGATGTGAAAGCTTTCCGTATCCCGCTTCACCTCGCGCTGGGAAAACCATGCGCGGTCGTTCTCGAAGAGATACTCGATGGGATCCTCGATCGTGACGACGTGGCGCTGCTGGTGGCGGTTCACCCATTCCAGGCAGGCGGCGATGGTGGTGGACTTGCCCGAGCCGGTCGGCCCGCTGACGATGATGAGGCCGGAGCGCCGCTCCATCCACGAGGCGAGCAGGTGGCCGGGCAGGCCGAGTTCCTCGAAGGAAGGGATCTTTTTCTTGATGGGCCGCATCACCACGCCCAGCCGGCCGAGCGTGCGGTAGCCATTCACCCGCAGGCGGCCGACATCTTCCACCTCGAAGCTGGAGTCGCCGTCGCTGTCGGTTTCGGGATTGAGCCCGCAGGATTTCCAGATCTCCGCCACATCCTGAAAGGTGATCGGGCCGCCGTGGGCGATGATGATCTCGCCGTCACCGCGGACCCGGGGCCGCTCGCCCTCGATCATGAACACGTCGCTGGCTCCGCCGGTGAAGGCATTGTGGATCAAGGCGCGGATCTCGGGGCTCATGGGATGAAACTAACAGGGCGCTGGCGGGGGAGGGGAAGATGGAAATCGCGGTATTCCGTCAAACCCCTCTGGCGGGCAATGTGGCCGCTGCCCCCGGTCACCTCACTTCATGAGATAACCGGCGGTATCCGGCGTGAAGATCGCGGGATCCACCTTGGCATTGATCTTGGTGTCGGAGAAGACCGTACGGATGCGCGACTTGTCGTCCATCTCCAGATCCAGCGCGCGCAGCTCGTGGTTGCGGGTGTCGATGTCGAGGAACATCCAGGTGACGTGCTTACGCATCGACTTGTCCTTCGGGCGCACGGTGAGCTGATAGATCGAGCCGCTCATGCGGGACTCGACCAGCTCGAAGGTATTCTGGAAGCCGGCGAGGTCGCGGAACGCCTCGTCGGAGAGCAGCGTGAATTGGCGGGCTTCCGGTGAGCTGGTGTCAATCTTCTTGCCGCGCTTCTTGGACACATCGAGCAGCGTCATCGTGGTGCCGTCGGAAACGGCGAGGGTCTTGACGGGATTGCCGAGTTCCCAGCAGAGCTTGCCGGGTCGTACCATGCGCATGCGGCCGGGAGTGGTGACGGGTTTCTTCAGCGAGGGTAGCTTGCGCTCCTGCACGAACTCCGCATCGAGGCTCTGGAGAGTCTTCTGCTTGCCGAGCCAGATTTCGAGCGGCTTGAGATCGAGTTCCGCCCGGGCGAGCGAGATGAGGGACAGCAGGATGAGGAGCGGGCGCATCGGGTGAAGTTCCAAGTGAGAAGTTCCAAGTGCCAACCAGGAGCCGGAAGGCGGTCAGTCCTTCTTTGCGGTGTAGTCGAAGACGAAGGCCTTTTCGAGGAGAGGCTTGAGCTTGGCGCCGAACTCCTTGTGGGCGGGATGGGGCAGGTAGGCTTCCAGCGCGGCCTTGTCCTTGAAGGTGACGAAGAAGCAGTGGGTGAAGCCGTCGTTGAGTTTCTCCACGCTCTCGCTGGTGCCCCATTCGTAGCCCTTGATGGAGTCGATCTTCTTCGGCAGTTCGGCGAAGGCTTTCTCGATCTCCTTCACTTGCTCCGGCGTGGCCTCGGCCTTGAACTTGAAGAAGACGACGTGGCGGAATTCGTTTTCCGCGATAGTGGCGGTGGCAAGGGCGGCAGACATGACGGCGGTGAGCAGGGCTTTGGTCATGGGCGATGCTCCGGTGGCGGAGGGGAGCTGTCAAACTCCGGGTCCGATGGTGCCAAACTTGCGCTTTACTACTTTCTTGGTCACCGTGGGAGTCGTGGTCGTGGGAAATAACAGGCGCCAAGAGAGCTATGCTTGGTGGATCGCAGGGCTGGCGATCACCAGTTTCGTGGCGATGTTGCTGCTGGCGACCTTGCAGCAGAGAAAAAAAGAATCCTATCGAACGGAAGTGATCACCCATGCGAAGCAACTCAATCTCGCGCTGATCCACTTCGACAACGACTATGGGTCGTTTCCTTCTAACGAGCTGGCCAAAGAGGTGCCTGCCTTCTCCGGGCTTACCGGTCCCAGGGTTTTGGAGCAGTTGGAAGCCGCGGGTTGCGTGGATGACTTGGACCGCTTGCTTGGAGTGAGCGACGATCCCGGGGCGAAGTGGTATTACTTTCCGGGCAACGCGGTTCCGGTAGGTGATCCGGGACGCCCGGTGCTTATTTTTCCGCCGGTAGATGACAAGGTGATGATTGTCGGCGTCGACGGGTCGGCAAAGGCCACCTCTTTGTCGCAGATGGATCTCTCAGGTGCCGTGGAAATCCCGGCAACAAAGAAAAAGCGCTGACCTGAGACTCCAAACCCGTCCCGCAATTCCCATCGCGCGTTGGCGTAATCCGGCGATGATGCTTGGCCATGGAACGTCCGCAAACGCACAGCAAGGTCATCGGTTACCTGCTTTGGATTTTCGGTTTTACCGGTGCTCACCGCTTCTACTTCGGCCAGCCGATTTCCGGCGCGATCTGGTTTTTCACGCTCGGCCTGCTGGGGATCGGGTGGTTGATCGACTTGTTTCTGATCCCAAGCATGGAGCGGGACGCGGCGCGGAAGTTTGCGACCGGCCGCATCGATTACTCGGTGGCGTGGTTGCTGCAGACCTTCCTGGGGATGTTCGGCATCCATCGCTTTTATATGGGGAAGATCTGGACGGGGCTGTTGTGGATGGTGACGGGCGGGTTGTTCTTGATCGGCTACCTTTACGACTACTGCACGTTGAACGGGCAGATCGATGAGGAGAACTCGCGGGGGTGAGGACGGCTTACTGGGAACGCGGGGGATTTATCCCGCCTGTAGGGTGGGGACCTGCGATTCGGGCGGAATGAATTCCGCGTTCCCAGTGGGGAGCATGCACCACGTTCCGCCGACGGAGTCGTGGGCTACCCGGATGCCTGTTAGGGGCGGATTAGGATGGCGTCGTTTTCGACGGTGATGGCGGCGGACCAGCCGTTCTTTGCGAGGAAGTCCTCGATCGCCTTGATGGATGGGTAGGCCGGGTTGGTACCGAACAGGCGGGCGTCGTCGATGACGATGCGGAAGGGGTGGCGCAGCGTTTCGAAGATATTCCGGAGCTCGCTGATGGCGGGGCACTCATCCTCGCCCATGCCGGTGATGCCGTGCGAGTAGTGCCCGTCGAGGTAGATGACGCAGGGCTTCTCGATGCCTTGGCAGACCTCCGCGAGCAGGGATGCCGAGTCGCCCTCCCAGACCCGGATGTGCGGCTGCTTGTGGAAGCGCTCGCGGGCGAGCTGCGCGAGATTCGGCTCCACCTCGATGGTGTGGATGTTCTGGAAGGTGTGGCGGAAGTGCCAGGGGGTGTCCCCATACAAGGTGCCGGTTTCGACAAACACCTGCGCATTAATCGCGCGGGCTTCCGCGAGGATCATCGCACGGCGGACGAAGAACGGGGCGGGCTCGGATTGCCATCCCTGCTTCCGCCAGATGTCCGCGTATTTAAGGATCCAGCGCCGCTCATTGAGCTTCGCCAAAAAGGGAAAGACACCGATGAGCCGGTTCCTCCAGCGGATTCCCTTCAGCGAAGTCGGCAAGGACATTGCCGGGATGGTGGAGCATTGAAGGGATCGGTCAATCCCGTCGCCGCCGGTCACTCCTCGTCCCAGACGAAGTGCTCCAGCTTGAGGGCCTTGGCTCGTTCGGCGGCCCCCGGGGCGCCCGGGCTGGCGAGTTTCGCGTGCATCTCCGCGACGCCAATCGCGGCCTCCCAGCGTTGGGCGGTCTCCAACAATTTCAGCGCGCGCACGCCGCAGCGGTCCACCCAGCGCCAGTCGGCCGGGGCCTGGCGGGTGGCGGCTTCCAGCACGGAGAAATAGACATCGAGCGCTTCGGCCTCGCGCTTCTTGGTCGGCAGCTTCGCATCCGGCAATAGCTCCAGCACGCGGCCGCGCTGGTACTCGATCTCCGGGCGGTCGCGGGAATCTGCCGGCAGCTCGGCGAGCAGGGTCTCGTAGATCTTCAGCGCCTGTGCCAGTGGCGCGGGGTCGGCGACGGCACTGTTGTAGAGTGCGTCGCCCAGTTCCAAGCCGACCCGCAGGCGCAACGGGTGGTCCTTTTTCATTTGCTCGAACCACGGGAGCAGTTCTTTGGCGGCATCGGCTGGACCGAGCGCGCGGGCTTTCATCAGCCGCGCCGCATCGGCAAGGTCGCCCTTGCGGGCAATCACCTTGTCGAAGAGGACGAGGCTTTCCTGCTTCGCTTCCGGTGTGGTGACCAGTGCCGAGGAGCGTGCCGCGAGCAGCAGCGCGGCCTCTGCCTGGGGCGCGTCCGGAGCTTCGGCGGCCAGCTTGGCGAGCGCGAGACGTGCGTCGTTGTAATCGCCGTTTTCGTAGTGCGCGTTGCCGAGTTCGAAGCGGAACTCATTGCGCCGCGGATCGTTGGGAAAGCTGGTGAGGAACTCCTGCGCCAGCGCGACGGCATCGGCCCAGCGTTGCTCCCGGTCGGCGATCTTAATGCGGGCCAGCGCCAGTGCGGCGGGTGGCAATTCACCGGCTTGCTCGGGCGAAAGGCTGTCGAGCTGGGCGGTGGCGAAGACCGGATCCGGCGGTGTGCTTTCCAATGCTGCCAAGCCGGCCGCCAGTCGCGCCTCGGGCAGGCGGGGATGATCCGGGTGGTCGAGAATGAAGCGGTCGAGCGTCGCCAAGGCGGAGGAATCCCGCCTGGCTACCAGGAACAGCGCACGCTCCAGCTCCAGCTCGGTCTTCACCGCGCCCTGCGCCGAGGGATCGGCCATGAGCTTCTGAAAGGCGGGCAAGTCGCCGGCGGCCAGCCGTGCAATCGCTTCATTCAGCGTGGCACCGCGGCGGGCGTCGCCATCGAGCAAGCTCGCAGCCTTCGCCGACTCGCCGGAAGCTAGCGCGTAGTCGCCCGCGGCGAAGGCACTGGCGGCGGCGGAAATCGAGGCCTCCGCGCGCAAGGCGGGTGCGCTGCTGCTGCCATCGAGCGCGGCCAGTGCTGCGGCGGCCTGATCGTTCCGGCCATCGGCCAGGTCCCAGCGGGCGTTCTCTAACAATGCCCGCTCCGCCAGCGGATGCTTCGGGTAATCGAGCCGCAGCCGGGTCAGCAGCCGCCGCGCCTGTTCCTTCGAGGGGGGGGATCCTTCACGCCGCAGGCCGAGCGCGAGATGATAGAGCGCCTGGGTGGCCAGCTCATCGTCGTCCATGGGACTCGCCGGCCAGACGCCCGCGCCGCCATTTCCAGCGGACATCATGGCAGGGACCTTGATGACGGGTGGCGGGCACCATTCGCGCAGGCGCGTCAGGATCACATCGTCCGCGGCGAGAGTTGCCGGAAAGCAATCGAGCAGGGCGGGGAAGGCCAGGCCGATCTTCGGCGACTCGCGCTCTTCCTCGATGAAGGCGATCAAGCCGTCGGTGGCCGCTTCGCGATTGCCGGCGGCGAGTTGGGCGCGAGCCAGACCCACGGCGGCCTCGTGACGGTAAGCCTTGGCGGCCGGGTCGTCCTTCGCCTTGGCCAGGAGGGCGGAGAAGATGCCGTGCGCGGCCTTGTACTCGCCCTTTTCCAATTGCGCCTGGGCGCGCAGGAGTTCGGCACGGGCACTCTGCCGCGGCGTCATCCGTGCGTTCACCGGTGGGATCGCCAGGAGGGCGTCCTCGGCGCGGCCTTGCGAAAGCAGGATATCGGCGCTTTCCAAGCGAGCGCGCAGGAACGTGGCCGCGTCGCGGTCCTTGGTCAGCACGGCGAGGGCTTCCAAGGCACCATTTGGATTGCCCAGCGCCTGTAGCAGCGCGGCGCGGGTGAAGAGGGCCTCACGGCAATGCGGGGCGGCGGGCAGGATCGCGGGGCCATCGAGCTCGGCCAATGCCTCCTGAAGTCGCCCGGCCGCGGCCAGCGCCTGGCCTTTCCAGAAGGCGAGCTCGGCATGGCCGGTCAGCGCCGGGTCTTCCAGGGTCTTGAGCGCTGCCGCGGACTCACCGGCCCGGATGCGGGTCTCGGCGAGGCGCAGCAGGATGGTCTGGCGGCCGGCGGCATCGAGGTCGGGCGTGGCCAGTGCCGTCTCGAATCGGGCGGTGGCGACTTCCCAGAGCCGGGCCGACAGAGCGTCGAGGCCTTCCTTGAAAGCCGGGATGGCCGCGGGTTTCGGGGCCGCGGACAGCATCGTCGCCAAAGGCAGGACGAGCAGGGTGCGGCGAAACATGGGCGGACCGTAGCGTGCGGCGAAAGGGATGGCCAGCGGTGAGTCGGACGAGTCGGCTCAGCGGCCGCTCGCGGCTTCGAGCGAGCCGGTGTGGGTCTCTGCCAGGAGACTGCGCAAGTCGGAGATGCCGATGCCAAGCAGGGCCGCGGCTTCCTTCAGGTCGCCGGATTCACGTTCCAGCGCGCGGGTCGCGAGTTCCGAGGCCAGCCATCGGACGGAGTTCTCCCCGGCGGGCACGGAGTCCATGATGCGGTCGAGCGACTGCTTCAGCGCGCCCTTCTCGGCCCCCGGTGCCGCAGCCAGCGGGATGTCCGCCGGGAGCAAGACGGTCGAGGAAGCGAGAGCGCAGGCGCGGGCGATGGTGTTTTCCAGCTCGCGAACGTTGCCTGGCCAGCGATGGACCTGCAGGGCGGCGATCGCTTCGGCCGACAGCCGGATCCTCGCCATGCCATTCTTGCGCGTGATGCGCTGGAGGAAGAACTCCGCCAGCAAGGGAATGTCCTCCGCGCGATCCCGCAGCGGGGGCAGGCGGATCTCCACGACATTGAGCCGGTAGTAGAGGTCCTCGCGGAAGCGCCCGCCGGCTACTTCCGCGGATAGGATCTTGTTGGTTGCGGCGACGATGCGCACGTCGGCGCTCTGGGTTTCATTCGAGCCGACGCGGGAGAAGGTGCCGTCCTGCAGGACGCGCAGCATCTTCACCTGCACGGACAGAGGCATGTCGCCGATCTCATCGAGGAAAAGCGTGCCACCGTCGGCCTGCTCGAAGCGACCCGCGCGGCGCGCGATTGCCCCGGTGAACGAGCCTTTCTCGTGACCGAACAGCTCGCTTTCCAAGAGATTCTCAGGGATCGCGCCGCAATTGATGGTGATGAGCTCCTGCTGGCGGCGCGGCGAGTATTCGTGGATCGCCTTGGCGACGAGCTCCTTGCCGGTGCCGCTTTCGCCGGTGACCAGGACCGGCGCATCTGAGCGTGCAACGCGACCGACAATCTTAAAAACATCCTGCAAGGCGCGGGAGACGCCGATGATCTTCACGCGGCCATCGAGCACCGGCATGTCCGCGGCGGGTTGGTCGGCCGAGCGGCGATCTTCCACGATCTGTAGCGCGCTTTCAATGACGGGGCGCAGCTCGAAGGGAAGCGATTCCTTGCGCATCACATCGTGGGCGCCGCGCTGGGTCGCCTCGATCACCTGGCCGGTGCTCGGGAAGCCGGCGGTCAGCACCACCAGGGTATTCGGCGAGGTCTGGCGGATGCGGGAAAGCAGCTCGAGGCCATCGTAGGGCTGGAGCTGGATGTCCGCCACGACGACGTCCACTGCGGTCTTCTCCACGACCTTCACCGCATTGTCGGCGTGGTCGCAGCGCAAAATGCGCACTCCCTTCGCGGACAAGTGCTTGGTGGCCCACTCCAGAAAGTCGTGGTCCTGATCGACGAGAAGAATCGTTTGCTCCGTTGACGCTTCGGCCATGCGCTGCTCGGCAGAGTGTGGGCGGATTGCCGGTAGCGCAAGCAGCGGGTGCGTCACGGGGCCGGAGGAACGATAAAAGGTGTCAATGCAGGCGGGTCGGGTGGATTGTTTTTCTAAAATGGGACAATGGATTGGGATTGTTAGGTCTCGGGAATATAAAATTTACTTTATATTTCGGGCCTCTTTTGCGATACGGCGTGTGCTGTCCCACACATGAAAACGATTCCTTGCCACCTTTTTGTGGCTGCGGCGGGTGCGATGCTCTTGGCGTCGTGCGGGCCGAAGCTCGATTCCACTACCGTCCTGATGTCCTCGGGGCCGGTGTCCAAGTCCGACGGAAGCATCGCCGGAAACATCCACGCGCAGGTCAATTCCTACCGCGCCACCAAGGGCAAGTCCGCCCTCTCCCGCCATGACGGTCTCGACCGGATGGCGCAGCAGCATTCCGAATTCATGCGCCGCAATCGCGGGAAATTCAGCGGTTCCTCGGGCAATCTCACCCACTACGGCTTCGAAGAGCGGGCGCTGAATGCCCAGCGCACGATGAGCATGAGCGGCGTGGCCGAGAACATCGCCACGTGCAGCGGCAACTTCGGCAGCGCGGCCAACACGCTCTTCGGCGCGTGGAAGGGCTCCTCCGGCCACGACAAGAACATGAAGGGCGAGTGGAATGCCACCGGCATCGGCGTGGTCGTCGATAGCGACGGCACGGTCTTCGCGACCCAGATTTTTGCCACCCAGAACCATTCTCATATGGCCATGGTGGACCGGATGCGGCAGTTCTAGTCGCGTGCCCGATACTTCGCTCGAGTCCGCTCTCCGCGCCCGCGGCCTGTTGATGGTCGCCGGCGTGGACGAGGCGGGCCGGGGTCCCTTGGCGGGTCCGGTTTCGGCTGCGGCAGTGATCCTTCCTGCCAAGTGGCGGTGCAAGGGGCTCGATGACTCGAAGAAGCTGAGCCCGGCGAAGCGCGAGCAGTTTTACGCCAGGATCACCTCCGATGAGCGGGTGGCGTGGTGCGTCGCCTTCGCCGAGCCGGACGAGATCGACCGGATCAATATCCTGCGCGCCACCCATGCTGCCATGGCGCGCGCGGTGGAAGGGCTCGCCCGCGCGGTCGATCATTGCCTGATCGATGGGCTGCGCTTGCCGGCTTTCCCATGGCCGCACGACGGCGTGGTAAAGGGGGATAGCAAGTCGCTGTCGATTGCCGCGGCCAGCGTCATCGCAAAGGTCACGCGTGACCGGCTGATGACGGAGGTGGCGCTGGAATTTCCGCAATACGGCTTTGAGCGGCACATGGGATATGGCACAAGGGAGCACCTCGAAGCGCTCCATCGCCATGGGCCTTGCCGCCATCATCGCCGCTCGTTTCAGCCCGTCGCTCAACTGCCGCTGCCGTTTGAGCCGGCGTGATGGCGAGGGGATTGGCTCCGCGGCGATTGGCTTGATGGGCGAGAAGATCGCCCGCGCCTGGCTGACGGCGAGCGGGGCGAAGGTGCTCTACCAGAACTTCAAGGCGCCGCGTGGCGGCGAGGTCGATATCGTGGCGCGCCATGGCAAGCTGCTGCTCTTCACCGAAGTGAAGACGCGTCGCGCCGGAGGGATGGTGGGCCGGCCGCTCGATGCCGTGGACCGGGAGAAGGAGAAGCTGATCGAACGCGGTGCCACCGAGTGGCTGCGGCTGCTCGGCACGCGCGAGGTTCCGTGGCGCTTCGACGTGATCGAGGTGATCCTGACCGATGGGGAGAAGCCGCGGGTGCACCGGGTGGAGAATGCGTTCTAACGTGGTCCGCATACCAGGTGGTCCGCACACTCCGTGTGCGGTTCGCCAGCCCGGGAAGCTGAGGGTGAAGTCCGCCACCCTCTCGCTTCCACCGCACACGGAGTGTGCGGACCACTCTTTGCCATTGAGTGCCGCCCGCCGCCCCGCTACCTCCGCCGCATGGCAAGCGGCTTCAAGGAATGGCAGGTGGTGTGCGATGCGCTCGCGAGCGGCCGGCAGGCGATCATCTTGCGCAAGGGCGGCATCCACGAGGGCCGCGCCGGCTTCTCCTTCGCCGAGGAGAGCTTCTTCCTCTTTCCCACCCGCTTTCACAACCAGGACCAGTTCGTCCGCGAAGGCTCGATCGTGGCCAAGCCGGAGTGGACCATCGGCGAGACGATCACCATCACCCACCACGCCGAAGCACTGTGGGCGAAGACGCTGACCGATTGGGATCAGGTCGCCGCACTGGAGCCCTTCCACATCTGGACCGAGGAAACGATCCGCCAGCGCTTCGACTGGGAAGGGAAGGGAATGGCCAGCGGCAGCATCCACGTCGCGCTGGTGCGGGTCAGCGAACTCGCCCAGCCGTGGGAATTTCCCTACGAAGCGAAGTACGGCGGATGTCGTAGTTGGGTGACCATGCCGGAGCCGCCGGACGGTGCGCTTGGCGCCTCCAAGCCGGTGTTGGGAGATGATGAGTTCGCGACTTTTTTCGCGAAGGTCGGGGAGTTGTTGGGAGAGGGGTGATCACTCGCCGACCTCGCGCTCTCGACAAGGAGCAGGGCTTTTCGTTATCCGTCGGGTGCAATGACCACCGGCGATGAAAACATTCGAGTGCTACAGGCTTCCATCGATCAGCTCTACACCAAGCTGATGCAGGTTTATTCCGATCAGGTGATCGCGAACATTGGCGACGCCGACGAGCGCAGCAGGGCCAAAGTCCATATTGCCGAGGAATGGGTGGAGTCCTATAGCGCCGCCAAGGCGAAGGCTGCCGAACGTTGAGCGCGTGAGAACGCCACACCTTCGAGCGACGGCCGCCATGAAACAGGGGTGCCCGGCAGCAGGTATGAGAGACCGAACGGCCGGCAAAGGGTAGCCGGCACGTCCACCGCCATCAACCTTCTCCCTAGAGTGGCACCGTGATTGCGGCGGCAGGCCGAAAGCCACCGGCGTTGAACGCTGCTACCCGGAGCACTTGTTAGTTGAACTTGGAACTCACGAACTCGACCAGCTTCTCGTCGCTCATTTTGCTGGACGTGCTCTCCGTGGTCACCGTGTTCTTGAACTGCGGGGTGTCCGCGAGGTAGTGGATGAATTGCTCCTGCACCGTTCCAGTACCTGTGAGGTGAATTTCGTCTGCGTTCTGCATGTAGCTGGTGATTTTCTCAAAGTATTGGCGGAGCAGTGTTTTCTCAAGATTGTTGGCGGCATTTTCGTTGGAGTTGCTGCCTGCGCCTTTGTTTTCGGCATGGCCGAGCACCGAGAATTCCGTCGCCTCCGCATCCCGATATCCGACGATCGTGGCGTGGCGCGAATCGAGCCCTACGCCAAACTGCTTCTTCTGTTTTGCTGACATGTCCGGAACCGGTAGTGCCGCTCCTGCAGTAAGCAACCGACGGTTTTTTCTACTGGCCGATAGCGTCAGCCTAAAATGGGTCGCCGTCCCAAGTATCGCCAAGTCGGTTTTTGAGTCCGGCTAAGGCAAATGCTCCGACAGGTCGGGATCGTCGATGACCTCCTCCCGGATGTCGGGCCACGCCTCAACAGCGGATCGCACCAGGTGCCTGGCAGATTCAATCTGGCGGAATCTGGTAGCGACACCGGCAACCGTCACGAAAGCCTTGGCCGCTGCCACGCGGTCATCGTCGCTGCCGTTGGCCAAGTGCGAGGCCAGTTCCTTCACCGTCTCCCATCGCTCAAGTCCGATGGCGCACCGAAGGCGAAGCCGGATGAACGGCGGCGCAGTCCGCTCCTCTGGCGGCAGTTCCGTTATGGCCTGCCATGCATCTTCCCACAATTCGAGATCGGCCAGTCGTTTCGCTTCTGTGATTGTCACGCCGAAGCCTAGCGTGCCTGAACGAATGGCGCAACGTGGTGGTCGTCGAAGTCATCGCGCTTCTTGGCGGGTGCGCCCGGTAGGGAAGTATTGTCTCTCCTTGCTCAGGAACCAATGGAAGACGTTCATCGAATGCTCCCAATCACCAACCCGGCACTGGGCCAGCGATTGAGCAGGAAAAGCGGCCCGTGGTGCGAACCCCTTCTTTTCAAGGAGCAGTCCCGACGGGAATCGAACCTATACTAACGACCTCGGCGGCCCTCGTCCTGTCCGTGGACTACGGGACCGTTGTGGGAAACGCGGTGAGGCGTCTTGCACGGTCGTGAGACCCTCCCTGCGAGGCCCCGTGCCTCATCATCTGAGGTAAGTCCTCATGGAAAGAGGAGGCTTGGCAAATGCAGGCGCTCGTCCATCGGGCGAATCTGCCCGTCAGCCGGGCGCTACTCGAGACGGAACCACGCAGTGCCGTTGCTCTGGATCTGCGCGCGCTCCCACCGCGAGTTTAGCCTGATGGTGAGCGAGCCGTCGATGGTCTCGCTTCCCGCACCGTCGATCGTCACTGCGTTCAGGCTCGAATCGATTTTCTTGAACACGTAGATTCGCCCGGGCATCCCGGTGGCGTTCGCAGGTGGCAGCACGAATGAGAATGCTCCACCGCTTGCATTCCCAAGCATCGTGTGGTCATCGATGAGAGGGGTATAGGTCGTGGTCTTGGTCACGATGCCCAGGGATTGACCGGTCCCGAAGACGCGCCATCGCAATGATGAATTGCCGAGGCTCATTCCGCTGTATCCCGGATAGATTCCAGACATGCCATCCTGGGCAGAGAACGAAAAAAAAGTGGCAGCCCCTCGCTTGAATGTCATCACCCGGGAAAGGGAATCGATGTTCCAATAGTCATCCGTGCCGGTGAGCACATAGTCCTGAATCCGAAGGCCCTTCGCCACCGCGAGTTGGTTCTTGAAAAGCCATGCTGGCGTCGAGTTCGGCTCGGCCATGGCTTGGATCAAGCGATCCGGCCCGGCAGCCCCGAGCTGCTCGTGCCCGAGTGGCAGGACTGACCAAATGTGCTGGTTTCGCAGGCGGTGGCCCTTGGCATTGAGGTGCACGTTGTCCCCCATCACCTCCATGGCAGCCGCGTTGGCGAAGCTCGCGCCAAAGAGCGAGTTGATGTCGATGAACGCCTCGTTGGCCTCGAGCGCCCATGCCCTCTGGGCATCTGCCTGGGCCGAGCAAAGGGCATCCTCTCCGCTCGATGGGTTGCGCGAAACCTGCACGAAGTCGCAGTCCGCATGGGCGGCCATGAGGCGGGAGTAGTAGGTGCGCCAGTTGCCGCCACTTTGCCAATTCGCGCCATCATCGGCCCACATGGAAAAGACGACGTCCGGTGCGAGCCATTTCCAGATGGGATTGAGAATCGTGGCCGGGGTTTGCAAGGAGTGCGTGAGCTCGAGTCCGCCGCCGGTAGCCAACAGCGTCCGGACCTCGGTCACGCCGCCCCCTATGGTGGGGAAGATGGCGCCGCAAATGATATCCACATTTCCGCCCGCGACGGCGTCCACCACCAGGCGGAAGGGTGGATAGCCGGAGATGGGGAGATTGTATTCCCGTACCACTCCTGTCGGCACGGCGACCTTGTTGCCCGCGCCGTCCCTGGTGGCATCTATCGCCGGGTCCAGCACGACTGTGACTCCCGCCAACGATTTTGATTGAAGCCGGAACGTGCCCGCGCCGGGCCGGGCGATGTAGATTACCGCAGCCTTGTTCCCCTGGGTGTAGCCATTGGCCCCCGTCAACCCGTCGGGCACGAACTCGCCTGCGCTGCCTGGGGCGAACCGTTGGAGTGTCCCATTGACCCACGAAGCGAAATCAGAGGTCACATTGGTCACCGCTCCTGTCTTGAGACTTTCCGCGACGGTGAGTCCGATGAAGCCGCGCTTGGCCATCAATGGGCCGACATCGAGGCCGCTCGCCATCGAGTCTCCGACGGCAGCGATGCGCAGCGGCAGCCCTGACGCGATCTTCTCCAGCGCATGGGGTGTGCCGAGAAGCGGTGGGGCATGGACCGGTGAATCTGCGATGCCCCCGGCCTGGATGGCGGCCCGCGCCTCGCTCTCCTGTGCCGCATTCATCGCCTGCAATGCCGCCAGCAAATTGGCGGCGGTCACGCTCGCGTCGCTGCCGGCAGGTCCCACGGGGCCGGCAGGCGCGGCATTGCCGGGGTCTCCGTCATCGCGAAGCCGGTAGTATGCCCTCGAAAGATTGCGGGTTCGGGCAAGGACGGATACCTGGCCGCCGGTGCCCTTCACCGAGTATCCTTCGTTATCCCAAGTCGCCATGTCGGCGCTAATCTGGACCTGGTAGTATTTGGCGGGTTCCGACGGGAAAACAAGTTCCACTGCCCCATGAATGCCGGGAGTGAAACCCAGCACCTGACCCACCATGATCGGGTCGGCGAGCGAGATTCCGGAGACCGCGACGAGACAAGGCAACAGGCGCCGGAGTAGCGGGACAATACGCATCGGGGGGGAAGCAACGCGAAGCAGGGTTCGTAATTCAATCCCGAAGTCCGGTTTCGGGCGGCAAATCCCAGGGCGATGCCGCCGGCTCCCCGGTTGGTGTGGCCGGAATCCGTTGTGGCTTTGAGAAAGGCCCGTAGTTTCAAAAAGTAGTCCCGACAGGAATCGAACCTGTACCTACGGCTTCGGAGGCCATCGTCCTATCCGTTGGACTACGGGACCGTTGTGGGAAACGCGGTGAGGCGTCTCGCGCGGCGGTGGGAAGGTAGCGGGGCGGGATGTTTGGCGAATCAGACCGGATGGAGAGGCTGGATGAGGGCGAGTTGAGCTGCCTTCTCGCGCGCCGTCTTTTCCATTTCGTAGGCCATTTGGAGGCGGAGGAAGTAGCCGGGGCTGACACTGTAGAACTTGCCGAGCCGGAGATCGTATTCAGGGGTGCAACGGCGGCGGCCTTTTTTCATCTGGGTGAGATGGCTGGCGGGGATGCCGGTGGCTTCCGCAACGCGTGCCTGCGCCAGCTCCCCATCCTCGAGGATCTCGCGGAGGGCCTCAGCGAAGTAATTCTGGAGCGGCAGGAGCCGCGGGGACTTGGCTTTCATGTCAGCTCAGGCGTTAGGTGGGATGGTTGGGTTCTGCTGGCCCGGATGGCTTGTGAGTTCGTCGAGCCACCACGCTACCGACTCCTGTGCTTCCTCAATCGACTTTCGAGCATCGGAGCTACATGAACCATATGGCTCATCCGCTGCAAGGTCCTTGGCCGCTTTCCTGGCGAGCCTCAAAAACTCGGAATGAATCTTGCCAGATAGCGCTACGGTGAAAGCGTCAAAGTCGTTTTCGAGCTTTAAGGCGTCTGCTGGCGAGAGAATCGAGCAGCGCTTGTTAATTTCAACGCCTGCTGCAACCCCGGCGTAGTGTTCAGCGGCATTATTGGCCCACTCGTTCGGATTCGTCCGTCGACGGTTGGCCGCTCCTGTCGCCGAAGTAATACCGAATGCGGAAAGGATTTTCTGTAGGAGGGTCATACGGGAGAGTCTGTCTGGACGACGCCGAACATTCCTACCTGCTGCAACTCAAACCAGCCGTCCGGCTCGCCGCCTCTCGGCTTGGTTACAGGCGGAGGCAGGACTGATTAAATACACTCGCCAGCGGTTAGACTGCCACGTCCCTCCATGCAATATCGAAGTGCCACGAGGCACACTGGTAGGGAAGGTGCCGCCGCGCGGGCGAGTCGATTTCCAGCGAGCAGCGTATCCCAACACCGTTGGCAGCTTCCCCACCGCCCGCGCCGGCGTCCCGCGCTCAATCCAGCCGGTAGACGTCCGGCTCGCCGCCGGTCCTCTTCATCGCTGGCGGTGGCGAGCCCTAAACGGTTTCCTAGGAGGCGTGGCTGGTGCTGCGCAATTGAAGGTCTCGAAAAATAGTGCGTCCCGCGCTACTTTCGATAGCCCTCTGAAGCATGCGTCTCTTTCGCTATTTCGATTCGGTGGGTGCTCTTCGAACGCTTGAGGACAAACGCCTGCGGGTTGGGCGAATCCACGCGTTGAACGATCCCTTCGAGTGCTTGCCCGGGCTTGTTGGGATTCGCCCGGAAGGCGAAGCTATCGCGGACTACATAATGCGGAAATTCGTAGGGGTTTTGAGTGAGTCTGCTGGGGTGATTTGCTTTAGCGATAATGCGAGAGAGTCAGTGCTCTGGTCCCATTATGCGGATCATCATCGAGGGATTGTGTTGGAATTCGAAGTGACCGACGATCCGTCTAAGTGCATCAAGATGGAGTATTCAGACGAGCGCCTATCCGTTGACTACGCTTCGTTCTACGGCGAGGGCGGGCGTGAATACTTTGATCCCATTTTTAAGAAGCTCTCGTCGCGGAAATCGACAGGTTGGGCTTACGAAAAAGAGTATCGGCTCTACCAGAGTCTGGCCGAATGCAAGATTGGCGGGGGCTTCTACTTTTGCCCCATCCCTCCTTTCTGCGTTCGCCGCGTCATCATCGGATGGCGGAGCAAGGTAGAGACGAGCTATGTTGAGCGGGTGCTCTCGCACAATGGATGGAGCCACTGTGTCGTGACTCGCGCGAAAGTGAGCCCTGAGAGCTTCCTCATTGATTACGATACCACCGAAAGGGAGGTCTCATCTGACGCCGAGAAACTGGGAGACGACTAGCCGAACGGTAAAGTCTTCCTTGGATTCGTTCCCGGTCCTGTTCCCATTCGGGCCTGCGGAGTTTGGTTTAAGCTCCGCAAGTTGCTCATTTGCAATGAGAAGTAGTCCCGACAGGAATCGAACCTGTACCTACGGCTTCGGAGGCCATCGTCCTATCCGTTGGACTACGGGACCGTTGTGGGAAACGCGGTGAGGCGTCTCGCGCGGCGGGCGGGAAGGTAGCGGGGGGCGGCGCGGGTTGGCAAGGAGAACCTCCGGAGCAGGGAGCAGGTAGCGGGTAGCCGGGACCTGCGGACCTTTGGCGGTCAGTGCCGGGGGTCGCGGGCTTGCATTTCGGCTTCTTCCTCGTGGGAGTGGATCTGGAGGCTGACGTTGACGTCCTCGCGCTCGGAGACGGATTTGAGGACGCCGCGGATGGCGGAGGCGCTGAAGCCATTGCGGCCGATGAGCAGGGCAACATCCGACTGGCGCAGCACCAGCTTGAAACGCAAGCGCTTGGGACCGAGCTCGGTGACCTTGAGCTGGGCCTCGGCCGGGAACTCGATGAACTGCACGGCGATGTACTGGAGGAAATTCCGGATCTGGTCAGTCACCACTTGCATGGTGCAATGATGCCGCGAACGTCCTTCAGGGCAAGATTCGATCGTGGTTAGATGGTCCGGTGTGGCAGTGCTTGAGTCGGCGGGGGGCGGCGGAGTAGCACTCGACCATGGCACTCGCACCCGTCTCGCGCTCGGTCCCGTCCGGCGGCCGGTTTATCCGGCAGATCCCGCCGACGCCGCTGGTCCCGGTGACGCTCGAGGCGGCGCTGGGGCCGGTCTGGTGCAAGCTGGAATTCATGAACCCCAGCGGCTCGACGAAGGACCGGATCGCCCGGCACATCCTTGAAAAGGCGTGGCGGCGGGGGGAGATCCGGGAGGGGGGCACGGTGGTCGAGGCGTCGAGTGGCTCGACCAGCATCGCGCTGGCGCTGGCGTGTGCGCAGATGGGGCTGAAATTCGTGGCCTTCATTCCGAATACGGCGACCCAGGAGCGGGGGCTGATGATCCGGGCGTATGGGGGCGAGGTGCGGCGGGTGGAGGGGGGGATGATGGCGGTGCTGGAGGCGGCCGAGGCGGCGGCGCTGGCGCATGGGTGGTTCGCGGCGAGGCAGTTCGAGAATCCCGATAACGCCGAGGCGCACCGGATTTTCACGGGGCCGGAGATCCTGTCGCAGATGGAATGCGGGTGTGTGGATGCGGTGGTCAGCGGGGTGGGCACGGGCGGGACGCTGCGGGGGCTGTGGGAGGCATTCGACGATGCGGGCTGCGGGGCGAGGGCGTATGCCGCGATTCCGACCGAGGGCCGGGCTTTCGGGGACAATGCGGAGTGTTGTAGCCTGGCTTTCAGCAAGGAGGTGCCGGGGGTGGTGCAGGGGCTTTCGGCGCTGTATCGGGATTGGCAAAACGGCCCGCGAGGCGGCGCGATCGAGGAGATCGTGGTGCGCGAGGAACTCTGTCTGGATCTTACGCAGCGGTTGTGGGCGCTCGGCTTTCCGGCTGGTCCCAGTTCCGGCCTGAACTACGCGGCGGCGCTGGAGGTGAAGCGCCGGCTGGGTCCGGAGGTGCGGGTGATCACGGTGTTTCCCGATCGGATGGAGCGGTATTTCTCGCACCGCGTCTTCGCCGGGCTGCGCGAGGAGTTGTGACCCAGATGCCCCTCGACCCGTGTAGGAATTTCTGCTAGATTCGCCGAAGCCATGGAAAACGAACCAGACAAGTCGCCGTCGTCCGGTCCTCCTCCCCCAGATCTCCCGCCGCCGCCGCCACCCTCGATGCCGCCGCCGCCGGACCTGCCGCCGCCGCCACCACCGGCGAGCCTGCCGACGACGGGTGACATGCCGCCGCCACCGCCGCCAGTCGATCCCTACACGCCGCCGTCCAAGGCGGTGATGGATGGGGATGATGACGACGAGGCGACGCCCGGCTCCGATGCTGCTTTCGAGACGCGGGCGATTGCGGGGATCATCGACTCTTTTGTTGCCTGTGGGCTTTACATGGTGGTGGCGATGATGATTCCCCGGATCGCGATCTTGGCGTGGATCGGCTACATGCTGGTTCGCGATGCCTTGCCATTCATGGAGGGCCATAGCCTCGGCAAGCGGATCATGAAGATCAAAGCGGTGACGCTCGAGGGCAAGAGCCTCTCAGGCGACTGGGGAGCCAGCGTCACCCGCAATATCCTGCTGGCCATTCCTTTGGTGGGGCTGATCGAGCTCGTGGTCCTCTTCACGCGCAAGGACAAGGGCGGGCCACTGCGCCGGCTCGGTGATGAGTGGGCCAAGACGAAAGTCGTGGTCGCAAAGGAACCGTCCGCCATCTGATCTAACAAACCTCACGGGTCGAGCCGCGCGAAGACGCCCTTCGCTGCGGCCGGCTTGAGATTTTGGTTTCTCGCGTAGGCTAGGCCAGCGGCATCGCGCAAGTTGCCGCGGGCTTTTCCTTGGAGCCATGGCTCCAGTGCATCGTGGAGAATGAAGGAGCCGGGATACATGAGCTGCGTGGTGAGCACCACGGGGCGGACGCCGGCGTTTTCCAGGCGCTGGCGGAAGTAGCGGTCGCTGATGCAGCAGAGGACGATGGCGTCGGTCTTGCCCTTGGCTTTCTCGGCGGGGGCATCGATGGCGACGTCCATCAGCACGTTGTGGCCGATGAAGGTGACGAGGTCGTTGTCGCCAGAGAGCATGGCCTTTTCGCAGGCCTCGTAGCAGTCCTTAAGCTTCGAGCCGCGCCATGCCTCGGCGACGAGTATGGCATCGCCGGAGACATGGCGGAAGGTGACGCGCTCGAGGATGCGGTCGTCGCCGGTGGCGGTCTCGGTCTTCTCGAGTTTCCAGCGCTTGCTTGCCTTGAAGTGAGATCGCAGGCCGTCGGTGCAGCCCCAGTAGAGATTGTCAGCGGGCTTGTCGCCGTCGCCGATCTTTGCGCCGACTTTCACGATGCCTTGGGTGGCGTTGTCGCAGAGGCCGACGAAGACGGCGATGCGCTTCTCGGCGGCGGTGAGTGGGGTGAGGAGGAGCAGGGCGAAGGTGAGGGCGCGGAGCATGGCTTATGGAAGCGGTGTGCGCGGTGGGGTTTGTCTTTATGCGGCAAAACGCGGGTGGTGGTTTGGAGCATGTTGCGAAATTCGTGGCGGTTGATTCGCGGCGAAGGGCCTTGGCTTTTCGAGCGATTGGGGAGTTTGAGGTGAACCGCGAAATTGCGCGAAAAAGCGCGAAATTTAAAGGCATGAGAAGAGGGAGGAAGAACGCGGTGCAGTAGCGGCGGAGTGCCCGGCCCTGAGGCGCCGGGACCTTACTGTCCCGACCATTCCCGGACACACTTTGCCTTCGCGATTTCCTGAGGCGAAGAGGCCGGACCGTCCAAAGCGACAGTGAGGTCGCTGCTCCTTACCACGGGGATGGGCGGTCGCGACGGTAAGGCGCGGCTCCTTGCGCCGCGGATGGGAATCAATGCCGGGAGAAGGCCGATTCGATGTGGTTGTTCTGGGGCGTGAGATCGATGGCCGAGTTTCCCAAGGAGACGGATGCGGAGATCGTGCCGTCGCCGCGCCCGGTGCCTAGTGGAACGGTGAAGGTCTGAATGCCGCAGGCGGGGATGGTGGTGGCATTGATGGCGGTTTTCCCAGCGGGGGTGGTGATTTCCACGAGGGTATTGATCAAAGTCGCGGTGCCGCGGTTTTGGACGGTGAGTTGGACTTCATCGCGGGAGGTTCCTCCGCTGGCGGGGACGAGGCGAAGGTTCGTGATGACGGCGTCGCTGAGGCCGGGGACGCTGCGGTTCATGATGCGGCCGAGATTGAGGACGCCGCTGCCATACTCGGCGTCGGGTCCGGGAAGGCCTTCGTCATCGGTGTAGGCGAGCACGGTTTTTACCGCTTCTGCCGCGCTGACCCGGCGGCCGGAGCCATCGGACATCACGGCGGCGATGGCGGCCGCGACGAGGGGCGCGCTTGCCGAGGTGCCACTGACGGCGACGAAGCCGCCGCCGGGGGCCGCGGCATTCAAGCCATAGCCCGGGGCGGTGAGGCCGAGGCCGCTGCCGAGATTCGAGAAGGCCATGCGTTCGCCGCTGGCATCAACCGCGCCGACGCCGATCACGCCCTCGTAGGCGGCGGGGTATTTCGCTTCCTGCAGTCCTTCGTTTCCCGAGCTGGCGACGACCACGATCCCGCGATCGATGGCCATGCGGATCGCTTCGCCGACCAAGGGGCTGTCGCTTTGTTCGCCGAGCGAGAGATTGAGGATTTCAGCGCCGGCATCCATGGCGGCGAGGATGCCAGCGGCAATCGCGAAGGAGTCGCTGGTGCCGCGGTCATCGAGCACGCGGACTGAAATGAGGTCCACCGCGGGAGCCACCCCGCGCACCATCGGGTGCTTGCCGGCGATGAGCGAGGCGACCGCGGTGCCGTGGAGGTGGGTGGTCGCGGGATCGTCGGGGAAGGGAAAGACCTCGATGGACCGGGCGATGGGGGGCAAGGCGGGATGGGCGACGATGCCGGTGTCGAGCACGGCCAGCTTGACCCCGCTGCCCCAGCGCGAATTGTCGCCGGTGACGCCGAGCCATGGCAGCACCTGGGCGCCGAAGGCCACCGCGTGCGCTGAAGCGCCGCCCCATGCGCGCGGCGCTTCGGGCAAGCGGGTGAGGGTCTTGTAAGTGGTGATTTGCTCGTCCGCGAACAAGGCCGTCAGTACCACCATTTCCTCCGCATTGAATCCGATCCGGATTGCCCGCAGGAGGTCGAGGCGATCGATCAGCCGGACGCTGCTGTGTCTTAGCGCGTGGAGAAAGGAGTCGTAGCTCGCCTCGGTGGGGAAGCGGAGGATGATTTCCTCCTCGCGGCAACTGCCGAAGACTTCGATCGTGGTGCCGTCGGGAAAGCGGTCGCGGACGTGGCTCTTGGTCGGCTTTGGTGCTTCCGGCGGAAGCTTTCGCGGGGTGGCCACAAGCTGCTTCCGGGGTAATGGCGGGCTAGGGGCAGGAGCGGCATCCTGCACCAGCCAATAGCCGAGCCATCCGCACAGGAGGACCAGCGCTCCGGGCATCAGCCGTCGCAGTCGTGCCTTCATGGGATCGTCCGGGGCGCAGGGATCACTTCAGAAGAACCGCCGCCGGAGGCCGGGCTTGTCGGTGAAATCTCAGCCGGTGCTCTTCAATGGGCCCGCCTCGGTCCGAAGCTGCCCGGCATCTTCGGCGCGTGGACGCTTTGGAAGAAGAGCTGGCGCTCGAAGAGTTCGGCGGCGAGCAGCAGCGGCAGCGTGATCCACGGATTGAGCAAGGAGAACGCGGCGGCGGTGAGGGCGAGTAGCACGCGCGCCTCGTAGATCATGCCGAGCGGCCCGCGCTGGAGCTTCGCGGTGTGGAGGTCCGGTGACCAATCGGCATTGCGGTCGTTGGCGAGGTGGGCGATGCGGACTTCCGGGATGAGCTTCGCGATGACTGCAACGGCGAAGAGGAGCGTGGGGAGCGGCGATGGGTGCGCGAGCAAGTTGCCCAGCGCGGCGAAGGTGGCGACGGTGCCGAAGAAGCGGCCGGCGGTGAGCCGGAAGCGCCACGAAGTACGATGGGTATCGTGGTAGATCATCACGCTGGTGAAGACGGCGATCAGGCCGAGAGGAAGTGCGGAAAGCGTGGTGATGCGGGTGGCGAGATCCTTGTAGGGGAAGTCGGGCAGGAAGGGCAGCGCGGCGAGCACCATCGGGATCGGAGCGAACATCGAGAATGCGAGGATTTCCCGCGATAGCCATGAGGTGCGGAGGCCGAGGAAGAAGCGCCAGGCTTTCAGCGGTTGTCCGAGGTGGAGGACCGAGGCACCCATGCCGGCGAAGAACAGCACGCTGGCGAGGATGGTGGTGACGGAGTTTCCGATGCCGCCGACGAGCATGCCGACGCCGGCCTGGGTGAGCATGAGCATCAGGACCAGCGGCCAGTGCGCATGCTCGGGCACCAGCGATTCGCGGTCCGCGGCAGTGGCGCTCTCCGGCACCTCGCGGCCGACATAGCGGGTCGTCGGACGGGTGATCGCGGGGTCGGGCGCACCTGTTAGAAAAACAGGCGTTTCCTTCTTGCCGGTGGATACCTTGACGATGCGGATTGCCTCGGTGGGGCAGGCTTGCACGCAGGCCGGCGCTTCGCCTTCGGCGAGGCGCTGGTGGCACATGTCGCACTTGCGGACGATGCCGCGCTTCTTCGAGTATTTCGGGACGTCGAAGGGGCACTTGAGAATGCAGTAGGAGCAGCCGATGCATTGGTCGTCCAGGTGGCGGACGATGCCGGTGTCCTTGTCCTTTTCGTAAGCGCCGACGGGGCAGCCATTCATGCAACCGGGGTCTTCGCAGTGATGGCAGGCGGTGGTGATCGTCTGCTGCCAGCCCGGGGTCTTGCGGCCACCGTGGATCATGCCGACATCGCGCCATGCTTCCTCGTCATCGAGGCCATTGAGCGAGTGGCAGGCGGAGACGCAGGCCTTGCAGCCGGTGCAGCGGTCGAGCGAAACCTCGAAGGCATACTGCTCGCCATCGCCCGGCTTGGTGAGGGGGATCAGCGTGCGGTAGTGCGGGGCGAGATCGGGCTCGGTGTCGTGGTAATCGGAGTAGCGGGCGATCGGGGTCTGCAGCGTCTTCTGCTCCGCGATGAGATCATCGATCAAGGTGCGGACGTCCGCGGTCGGCGCGTGACGGCTTTTCGAAGCCGGGATAGCGGGGAGACGTTGGAGGGTGGAAGGCACGGGAAGTGACGAGTGATCGGTGATCAGTGATCAGTGGAAGAAGGCATCAGGCGGCGGCGATGGTCGTTTCGCTGCGATCGACCAGGGCTTGGAGTTCTTCGACATTTAGCCGGCGGCTGAAGGAGGCGAAGGATTCGTCTTCGTTGCGCCCGGCGAGGTAGGCGCAGAGGAGTTGCTCGACGAGGGGGTTGAGCTCGTCGGCTTTGACGGACTTCCAGACTTCGCGGGCGATGAACTGCTGGTCATCGCAGCCGCCACCGAGGACGATGTTGTAGCCATCGACCGTGGAGCCGTCCTCGATCTTCACGCGGGTGCCCATCATGCCGATGTCGCCGATGTAGTGCTGGGCGCAGGAGTGTTGGCAGCCGGTGAGGTGGATGTTGACCGGCTGGTCGAGGATCATCTTGGACGCCAGGTGGGCACCGAGTGCGACCGCGTTGCCCTTGGTGTCGGCGGCGGCGTATTTGCAACCGCGGCTGCCGGTGCAGGCGATGAGGCCTCCGGTGAGATTGTGGTTCCGGTGATCGAGGCCGGTGGCCTGGATGGCTGTTAGGGCGGCTTGCAGGTTTTCCTCGGAGACGCCGGGGATGATGAGGTTTTGCCAGACGGTCAGGCGGATCTCGCTGCGGCCGAATTGGTCGGCGACATCGGCCAGCGCCAGCATCTGGGCGACGGTCATGCGGCCGACGGGAGTGCAGACGCCGATGTAGTGCTTGCCGTCCGTTTGCGGGTGGATGCCGAGGTAGCCCTGCTTGTCCTTTGGTGCCGGAGCCTCACAGGACTCGAGCGGGAACTGGCGCATCGGGAAGGCGAGCTTCTTCTGGGTTTCCTCGAGGGTCTTGGCGAAGCCCCAGTCATCGACGAGGTATTTGAGGCGGGCGCGCTTGCGATTGGTGCGGTCGCCGTTCTCGATGAAGACGCGGATCAGCGCGGCGGCGACCGGGATAGTCTCGGCGGGAGTCAGTAGCACACCGCAATCGGTGGCGAATTGCTGGTGACCAGTGATGCCGCAGAGCTGCATGCGGAAGTAGACGCCGGGCGCGATGCCCTGGTCGTTTTCGCCGACCTTCAAGGCGTAGAAGCCGATGTCATTGGTATCGGCGCAGACGGACACGCAGCCGCCGGAGTCGTAGGAGATATTGAATTTCCGCGGCAGGCCGTAGAGGTCGCGGTTCTTCAGGATGTAGTGATGCATCGCACGGGCGTAGGGCATCACGTCGATCAACTCGGTGGGGTCGAAGCCGGTGGTGGGGGTGGCGGTGACGTTGCGGATATTGTCGGCGCCGGAGCCCTGCGAGGTGAGGCCGATGTCATCGAGCTTCATCAGGACCGCCGGGCAGTTCTCCGGCATCAGCTCGCGGATCTGGACGTTCGCGCGGGTGGTGAGGTCCACGTGGCCGGGGCCCCAGTCCTGGGCGATCTCGGCGAGGCCGCGGAATTGGTAGGTGCTCAGTGCGCCGCCGGCGATGCGGCAGCGGAGCATGATGCTTTCCTGGGCGGGCGAGACGAAGAAGAGGCCGTAGAACTTGTAGCGGAAGACATCGCCA
The DNA here is from genome assembly GCF_025950235.1 of Luteolibacter arcticus. Taxonomy (NCBI): domain Bacteria; kingdom Pseudomonadati; phylum Verrucomicrobiota; class Verrucomicrobiia; order Verrucomicrobiales; family Verrucomicrobiaceae; genus Neoluteolibacter; species Neoluteolibacter arcticus. Next base: position 43,486 of record NZ_JAPDDT010000024.1, read on the forward strand.
TCTTGCGGGAACATCCGGGCGGCGGCGTTGGCGAGGATGGCGTCGTAGCAATCGAGGCCGTTTTGTTGGTGCTTGATGCGTTCCTCCTTGCACAGGTCCTCGAGCGGGGTGCCGAAGACGGCCTGCTCGGGCTCGTGGGTGAAACGGCTGTCGCCGTCCTGCCCGAGGAACGGAAGTTCGCGTCCCTGCAGGATGCCGGACACGAAACCGGAGAGGTAGGAGGTTTGTTCGGCGGTGAAGCCGGAGTCGCTGAGATTGACCATGGCGCGAGTTTGTTCAGCGGTTGAAGGAGCATCCGGCATGCGGGGATGGCCGGATGCGGTGGGAATGGGATGAATTCACCGGCACCGGATGCATGAATCCGGCTCACGGGAGTTCCGCCGGGGAGCAGTTTGGACGCTGGCGGCTCGATTCTCTCGGCCGTAGGCGCAGTCGTGAGAACACGGGAACCGAGGGAAACCGCCGCTTTTCAGGTAGCTTCCGCGGTGTCACCACCGCGCCTACGGATGGATTGGCTTACGCCTTTTCAGTGGCTTGAGGCGGTCGCTCCGGCGGGCAGGGGGCGCGCTGACGCGGCGATCATTTCCGGCTCGGGCGAGACGATGCGGCTCGGGCGGATGTGGGAGCGCTCGTTGAGGAAGGTCAGCAGGTGGTTGCGGATTTCCGGGTAGCGGGGGTCGGCGAGCATGGCGGCGCGGTTGCGGGGACGCTCGAAGGGAATCGTTAGGATGTCGCCGACTTCGGCCTCGGGGCCGTCGGTCATCATGACGACGCGGTCGGAGAGGAAGATGGCCTCATCGACGTCGTGGGTGACCATGAGGGTGGTGAGCTTGTTGCGCCGCCAGAGTTCTAACAGGACTTCCTGCAGCTCCATCTTGGTGAGGGCGTCGAGCATGCCGAAGGGCTCGTCGAGCAGGAGCATCTTCGGCTGCAGGGCGAAGGCGCGGGCGATGCCGACGCGCTGGCGCATGCCTTGGGAAAGCTCGCCGGGATACTTGTGCATCGCGCCACCGAGGCCGACGACGGTGAGGTAGTATTCGGCGAGCTCCTTGCGCTCGGCTTTGGGCGCGGTGAAGTAAACCTGGTTCACGCCGAGCATGACGTTTTCGAAAGCGGTCATCCACGGCAGCAGGCAGGGAGACTGGAAGACCACGCCGCGGTCGGGGCCGGCTTCGGTGGTTTCGCGGCCGGACAGGATCATCGCGCCGTCGGTCACGCCGGTGAGGCCGGCGACCATCGAGAGCACGGTGGATTTCCCGCAGCCGGAGTGGCCGATGAGGGTGACGAACTCGCCGGGAGCAATGTTGAGGTTGAACTCCTTGACGATGACGGCCTTTCCGTAGGCCTTGGAGAGCTTGAAGAGTTCGAGGACGGGGGCCATGGAGATTGAGAAATTAGGGAATTAAGAGATTGGGTGATTGAGGGCTTGCGGCTGGAAGCCGCGGCCACTTTTGCGGTCAGACCTCGATCTGGAGTTCCTCGCGGTGGAGCTGGGAACGGCGGCGCGGGGCGGGGCGGTCGAAGAAGGAGGAGCTGCGGGGCTTGGCGAGGTCTTCGGGCAGGATGTCCGGCGGCGAGAGCTTCTTGGTGACCACCGGGGTGCTGTCCTTCTTCGCGCCGAGCAGGGTATTGACGAGGCGCAGCTTGAGGTCCTTGAACTCCAGCATTCCTAGTAGTTGCTTGCGGTCGCGGGGGCGGGCGAGATCGACGGTGATTTCTTCGCCGAGTGTGGCGCCGTCGCGGCCGGGTAGGAGCGGGATCACGCGGTCGGCGACGAGCAATGCTTCATCGGGGTCATTGGTGATCCAGATGACCGTGGTGCGATTCTTTTGCCAGATGTCGGCGATCTCGTCCTGCAAGGTGGCGCGGGTGAGGGCGTCGAGCGCGGACAGCGGTTCATCGAGCAGGAGGATGCGCGGGTTCACCGCGAGCGTGCGGGCGACCGACACGCGCTGGCGCATGCCGCCGGAGAGTTCGCGTGGGAGCTTCCCGGAAGCGGGGGTCAATTTGACCATGTCGATGTATTCTGCGGCGCGGTCGGCTCGTTCCTTCTCCGACATTTTCGGGAAGATCTGATCGACGGCGAGGCGGACGTTTTCCGTGACGGTGAGCCACGGCAGCAGCGAGTAGTTTTGGAAGACGATGCCGCGCTCGGGGCCGGGGCCCTTGATGTCGGCTCCGTCCATTTTCGCCGTGCCGGTGTCCGGCTTGAGCAAGCCGGCGACGAGGTTGATGAGGGTGCTCTTGCCGGTGCCCGAGTAGCCGATGATGGAGACGAAGTCGCCTTCCTCGACGGTGAGGTTCAGGTCGCGGAGGACGGTGGTCTGCGCGTAGCCGCGGCCGAAGCTTTTTGAGGCCGAGGTGAGCTGGAGAATAGGTGGCATAGGTCGTATGTGGCTTTTAGATCCTATGGTCTGTTCACGCGGTCCGGAAGCGGCCTTCCACGACGCTCATCAAGCGGTCCAGCACGTAGCCGATCACGCCGATGGTGAGGATGGAGAGGATGATGTGGGCGTAGCTGTTCGCATTGTACTGCTGCCACAGGAAGCCGCCGACACCGGGCTTTCCGATCAGCATTTCCACCGCGACGATGACCAGCCAAGCGATCCCGAGCGAGAGGCGGAAGCCGGTGAACATGTAGGGCAGTGCCGAGGGAATGAGCACCTTGAAGAGCGTCTTCATCTTCGAGAGCTTTAGTACTTTCGCCACGTTCAGGTAGTCCTGCGGGACGGCGCGGACGCCGACGGCGGTATTCAGCACGGTGGGCCACATGGCACAGATGGCGATGGTGAAGAGGGCGGCAGCATCCGACGTGCCGAAGGTCACGCGACCGTTCGCATCCGCAATGCTCAGGCCGCTGAACAGCACCATGCCGAGTGGCAGCCATGCGAGCGGCGAAACCGGGCGGAGGATCTGGATGATCGGGTCGAAGGCCTTGGTGAAATTCTTCGACAGGCCGAGCAGGAAGCCGATCGGCGTGCCGATGAGCAGCGCGATGAAGTAACCCTGAGCGACCAGCTTCAGCGACAGCCAGGCAAAGCGCAGGATGCCTTGGTCGAGTTCACCGCGCTTGGCGACCGGTTCGACGATGTAGGGCTTGCTGGCGGTCCAGGTCTCGGTGGGCGATGGCAGGTTCTTGGAAATGCCGTGGCGCTCGGTCTTGGTGACCGTGTCGCCCCAGTCGTCGACCAGGGTGGTGGTGGAAGCTTTGCCGGAGATGATGGCCCAGCCACCGAGGCAAAGCATGATGCCGACGAGCGGCAACAGGACAATTTCGAGCTTGAGAGATTGGAGAAATTTCATGGGAACGAACGAGTGAGGAAGAAAGCCCGCGGGCGTCCCGGCACCGGGCACCCGCGGGGAACCGAATGTGCAACCAGGAAGAAGATCAGGAGAGGGTTAGCCCTTGAGGGTCTTGACGGAGAAGGACGCGGCGAAGGCTTCCATGTCGGCGGTGGGGTCGAACTTGGTGTCGTCGAAGAACGACTCGGCAGCATTGCTGAGGCCGTCGTGGGTATAGCCGATCTCCTTCATCGCGGATTCGTAGAGATCGGTGCGCATCACTTGCTTGGTGATGGCTTCATAGTCCGGCGCGCCTTGCGTGAAGCCCCAGCGGCGAAGCTGCGTGAGCCACCACTTGCAGTACTTCGGCTGCGGGTAGTTGCAGTTGCGGCTGCTGTAGATCATATAGTCCGGGTCGCGGAACTTGCGGCCGTCGCCCATGTCGTACTTGCCCTGCAGGCGTGGCAGGATCGATTCCGGCGGGCAGTTGATGTAGGTGGGAGCGCTGACGATCTTCGCCTGCTCGGGACGGTTCTCCATGACGTCGAGCCAGACGCTGGCTTCATGGAGGGCCTTGAGGATGGCCTTGACGGTCTTCGGATTCTTGTTGGCGAACTCCTCGGTGAAGGCGCATACCTTTTCCGGGTGATCCTTCCAGATCGCCTGGGTATTGATGCCGGTGAAGCCGATGCCGTCGGCGACGGTTTTGCCATTCCACGGCTCGCCGACGCAGAAGCCATCCATCTTGCCGACCTGCATGTTTGCCACCATCTGCGGCGGCGGGATGGTGATGAGGGAGATGTCGGCCCCTGCGCCCGCCGCGTCGCCGGGATTGATGCCGCCAGCGGCGAGCCAGTAGCGGATCCACATGGCGTGAGTGCCCGGCGGGAAGGTCATCGCGAAGGTCATCGGGTTGCCGGAGGCTTTCGCGGCATCGACCAGAGGCTTGAGCGCCTTCGGATCGGCACCGACTTTTCCTTTTAGCGAGTTGGCGAGGCTGATCGACTGGCCGTTGCGGTTGAGGATCCACGGCACGACCATCGGCACCTTCGGCGCGCCGCCGAGACCCATGGTCGAGGCGATGGGCATGCCGAGCAGCATGTGGGTCGCCTGGATGTCGCCATTGGCCAGCGAGTCGCGGATGGCCGCCCAGCTCGCGCCCTTGGTGACGGTGGAGTTGATGCCGTATTTCTTGAAGAGTCCCTTTTCGTGGGCGATCACGATGGGCGAACAGTCGGTCAGGGCGATGATGCCGAAATTGACGTTCGCGGTCTCGGGGGCATCGGAGGCGGTCTGTGCGCCAACCCAGCCGGTGGGCAGGCCGGAAGCGAGAAGGCCGAGGGCGGTGACTTTGGTGGAGCGGGCGAGGAAGTCGCGGCGCGAGAGAGGTTGGCTGTGGTTCATGGCGAGGATGTGAATCACCCTTGGAACAGCTTTCTCCACGCCATGGTGCCAACGTGGCGATGAGTTGCATGCGGTGAAATCTCATGCGCCCGGCAAGAGGGCTTCATATCGGGCGCCTTGAAATCGGCGGAATTCATTTTCCTGGGCCATATGCATGCGGGATATGCATGGATGGGTCAATCTGGCGCAAAATCCGTAGAATCGTTCTCCCAAAACCTCTCGAATCCCGGAGGAGGATTCCAGCGAGGTTAGCAATGCACCGCGCGCTGGCTTGATAAAGCGGAGATGAAGATGATGGGTGGTCGTGTCCGTTCTTCGCGCCCGGCTTGAATCCCATCCGGGATTCCTCTCATGACATTGCGGACCCGGGGGTATCGCTGCGCTCAACCCCCGGCTACTTGCTGGAATCCCTCCGGGATTCGGATGGCGCTCCCGGACTACGCGGGGATTCGGATGGCGGATGAGGTCACGCGGGCAGCAGGATCTTCTCGGAGGCGCGGTAGAGGTCCTGGCGGTAGAGCCGTGTGAGGGGGGCGGCGGTGGTTTCCGGGAGCAGGCCGGCGCCGCGCATGCCGGAGAGGAACCACGAGGCCTTGTCGGCGGTGGGGCAATTCAGGTCGCCGCCGAAGAAGAGGTGGAAATCGGACGCGTCGATGTTGCCGCGGCCGGAGTCGAATACAGGGCCGAGGCTGTTGCGCAGGGTGGTCGGCGAGCAGCCGGTGTAGGCGGGCTTGGCGAGGATGGTGATCAGTTCATTCCGGAAGGCCGGGTCCTGACACATGCGGCAGGCGTGGAGCAGCGCGGCTCCGAGCGCCACGCATTCCTCGCGGCTGTCGCCTGCGAATTCACCGGTGACCAGCAGGACCTTTTCCGGATGGCCGGTGGCCAGCTCGGCGGAGGTCGCCGGGCACCAGCCCTGACCTCCGAGGATGCTCTCCGAATTCCATGGCTCGCCGACGCAATAGCCATCGATGTGGCCGGCGGCGAGGTTCCGCGGCATGAGTGGCGGTGGGAGGAAGACGATCTCGGCATCGCGGCCGGGCTGGACTCCGTGACGGCGGAGCCACGCGTGCAGCAAGAGGTGGTGAGAGGAAAAGCGGTGGGCAGCGGCCAGCGTGAACGGCCGGTTTTTCCGCCAGCGGTGCGAAAGGTGGGCGGCGAGGCCCTCGCCGCGGCGGATCGACTCGGGCGGCAGCTCCCGGGAGAGGGTGATTGCATTTCCATGGGCACTTAGTACCAGCGGCACCGCGATTTCCCGGCGCATCTTGTTCAGGCCAAGCGCCAAATAGAAGGCGAGGCCGGCGATCGACTGCGCGGCATCGAGCTCGCCGTAGGAGAGCATGTCGCGCACCGTGGCCCAGCCGGGTTGGCGCGACAGCCTGACGTTCAGGCCGTAGCTCTTGAAGAGTCCCAGCTCGTGCGCCACCGCGACCGGCGCGCAATCGTTCAACGGCACGAAGCCGAGGCGGATGGGCGAACGGGATTCGACGATGGTGGGGCTCTCCATGACCGGCTGGCGTAGCGGAAAGGGTGCCAACCCCGCGCCCTTGGCATGTCCCGTGCTGGATTGCAGATGAATTTTCGATGAGACCGGTTCATGACTGACCTGCTGCCCGACCTACGCCAACTCCGTGCTTTCGTATCCGTGGCGGACGAGGGGAGCTTCACGCTCGCTGCCAAAAAGCTGTTCCTTACCCAGTCGGCGATCAGTCACTCGATGAAGGCGCTCGAGGATAGCCTCGGCTGCCGCCTGTTAGAGCGGCTGGGAAAGAAGACCGTGCTCACGGAGGAGGGAGAGGTGTTTCTCCGCCGCTGCCGCCGGGTGCTGGGCGAGCTGGAGGACGCCGGGCGCGAACTCGACGGCCTGAAGCGCTGGGGCCAGGGACGCATCCGCATCGGCGCGCCGCATTCGCTCTGCCAATTCCTGCTGCCAACCGTGCTGCGCGAATTCCGCGACTGCTTTCCGCGCTGCGAGCCGACGATCGAGGCGGACGATACGGCGAAGCTTCTGGAGAAGATGGCCGACCACGACCTCGACATCGTGCTCGGCATGCGACCGCGGGTGGGCACCACGGAGGCCTATCGGCCGCTTTTCCGTGACCGGCTGACGTTTGTCGTGCCACCGGTCCATGCATGGGCCGAGACCGGGCGTGCGGATCCGGAGGATCTTGGGAAGGTCCAGTTCATTACCTACGCACGTGGGACCGAGACGCATCGCCTGGTGGAGGAGCACTTCGACAAGCTCGGCGTGCGGCTTCGTCCGCCGTTGGTGCTCGGCGACATGGAGGCGATCAAGGGCATGGCCAAGATCGGCCTCGGTGTCGGCTTGGTCGCACCATGGGTCGCCAAGCGCGAATTCGACGATGGCTCGCTGGTGCGCATTCCGGTCGCTGGCGAACCGATCGAGCGCGAGTGGGGGATCTTCTATAAGTCCGACCGCTCGCTGAGCCTGATCGAGGAGACCTTTGCCGGCATCGCCGAAATGGTCGGCAGCGAGCTGAGTGAGCCGACCTCGTGAGATTCTGACGATCGCTGTTCGCGATGAGTCGCATCGGATTATCGATGCCCGGCGATGACGCAATGGCCGCATCATGCCCAGCATGTCGGACCATCGAATCGTCATCACCGGGGCAAGCGAGGAGATCCGCCAGCGAATCTATCGAGCACGGCACCGCGTTTATGCGCTTGAGATCGGCCAGCATTCACCGAATCCGGAGGCAAGGCTGACCGATGCGCTCGACGCCTCGAACCGCTACTTGGTTGCGATGGATGGCGATGAGCTGGCGGGCTTCGTCAGCATCACGCCGCCGGGTGAGGCTGGCTATTCGATCGACAAGTACTTCGGTCGCGATGAGCTGCCTTTCGTGGTGGACGAGGGTCTATTCGAGATCCGCCTGCTCACGGTGATGCCGGGTCATCGCTCCTCGGAACTGGCGGCGGCGCTGATGATGGCTGCCTTCCGCTGGATCGAAGCGCGCGGTGGAAGCCGCGTGGTGGCGATCGGTCGCCGCGAAGTGAAGACGATGTATCTGAAGGCGGGCATGAGCGACACCGGGCGCTCGGTGAAGGCCGGTGCGGTGACCTACGATCTGCTACACGCCGGGATCGCGACCCTTCGCGGGACGGTGGACCGGAAGAGGAAGTTGTTAGATCGCATCGAGGCCGCGGTGGACTGGCAATTGCAGGTGCCGCTGCGGAAGCCGGCATCGTGTTTCCATGGCGGGGCATTCTTCGGTGCGATCGGTGCGGACTTCGCGTCGCTGGGGCGGCATCGATCGATCATCAATGCGGATGTGCTCGACGCGTGGTTCCCGCCGGCGCCGGCGGTGATGGAGGCCCTGCGCGAGCACCTGCCGTGGCTGATGCGGACTTCTCCGCCGACCGCCTGTGAAGGGCTGGTGGCGGCCATTGCTGCGGCGTGTGGGGTTCCCGAATCCTGCATCCTTCCCGGCGCGGGCTCGTCCGATCTGATCTTCCGCGCATTGCCGCGATGGCTGACGCCGCGGTCGCGGGCCGTGTTGCTCGATCCGACTTATGGCGAGTATGCGCACGTGCTGGAGAAGGTGATCGGCTGCCGGGTGGAGCGCTTTCCGCTGGAGCGGGCCGATGGCTATGAGGTGAACATTGGAAAGCTCGTGGAGTGGATTTCCTCGGGTCCGGATCTGGTGGTGCTGGTGAATCCCAACAGCCCGACAGGGCGGGGCCTGACGGCCGCGGAGATCGAGGTGATCCTTGCGGCAGCGCCATCGCGGACCCGCGTGTGGATCGATGAAACCTACATCGACTACACCGGCGAGAGCGTGGAGCGATTGGTGGCGCGCCACGAGAACCTGATCGTGTGCAAGTCGATGTCGAAGGCCTATGCGCTCAGCGGCATGCGGGTGGCGTATCTGTGCGCCGGGCAACATCACCTCGAAGAATTGCGCGCGCTCACGCCGCCGTGGGTGGTCGGGTTGCCGTCGCAGGTGGCGGCGGTGAAGGCTTTGGAAAGCACGAGCTACTATGTTCGTCGTTGGAAGCAAACGGCCTCGCTGCGGGACTCGATGGCGAGGGATTTGCGTAAGCTGGGTTGGGAGGTGATTCCGGGCTCGGCGAATTTCCTGCTGGCCCATGTGCCGGAAGATGTCCCTGCCGCCCGCGAAATCGTGGCCGCGTGTCGCGAGCGGGAGCTCTTCCTTCGCGATGCCGCGGCGATGGGCTCGCATCTCGGCGAGCGCGCGGTGCGGCTGGCGGTGAAGGACGCGGTGACGAACCGGAAGATGATTGAGATCCTTTCGGACATCGCGGGATCGACGGATCGGCCGGGCCGGGCTTCAATGACGACGTGCGCGAGTTGATCCTGAACGAGGAGATCCACACCCGGGTGATCGGGGAGCTGGTGCCGCAGGCGCGGCGCTTCCTGTGGATCGTCACGGCGGATATCAAGGACATGCATGTCGCTCGCGGGAGGCGGGCGGTGCCGTTTCTCCAGGTACTGGCGGAGCTGGTGGAGGAGGGGGTGGCGGTGCGCCTGATCCATGCGAAGGAGCCGGGGCCGCGGTTCCGCGAGGACTTCGACCGCTATCCCGTGCTGGTGGAAAGCGATCTCTTCGAGCGGGTGCTCTGTCCGCGAGTTCATACGAAGGCGGTGATCGCGGATGGCAAGAAGGCGTTCGTCGGTTCGCCGAATCTAACAGGTGCCGGGATGGGCGCGAAGCACGCGGACAAGCGGAACTTCGAGGCGGGCTTCCTTACCGATGAGCGGGAGGATCTGGAGAAGCTCGTCCGCTGGGTGGATGAGTTGTTTCTCGGGGAGTTCTGCGGGAAATGCCGGTTGCGGGACAAGTGCCCGGATCCCCTGGATGGGGATTGATCCGGTAATTGGAAACCGGGCAGCAATTCCTACTGGTGCAGGGCCGCGGCGGGCTGCCAGAGTGATGATCATGTATCTCCTGTCCCGTTCGATTCCTTGTCTAGCGATCTCCGCCACGGCTGTCCTTTGCTCCATCTCGCCCGTGCGCGCAGAGGCGGAGCATCCGGCGAAGCCGCTGCTGTGGAAGGTCGAGGGGCCCGGCATTGAGAAGCCGTCCTATCTCTTCGGCACCTTGCATGTGGGCGACAAGAAGGTGGTGACGCTGCACCCGGCGGCGGACAAGGCTTTCAAGGAGTCCGCGGTGGTCCACACCGAAGCAGCTTTCGACATGGAGAGCCAGATGGCTTCGATGCCGCTGATGATGCGCGACGACGGGAAGAAGCTCGATGCGGTGATCGGCGAGGACCTCGCGAAGCGCTTGGCGGCCGAATTGAAGGCGATCAATCCTGAGCTGGATGCCACGCCATTCCAGCCGATGAAAACCTGGATGGTGGCCTATTCGCTGCCTTTCCTGCCGGAGCAGATGAAGGGCATCAAGCCACTGGACATGGTGCTGTGGGAACGCGCGGAAAAGGAGGGCAAGAAGACCGCCGGAATGCAGGAAATCAAGGATCAGGTGGAAGGCTTCAATGCGCTGACGGAAGAGGAGCAGACCACGTTCCTCGCATCGACCCTCGACTTCCTTGAGAAAGACCGGCGTGCGGGAAAGGACCGGATGAAGGAGGCGGCGGAGATCTACGCCACCGGCGATGTGAAGAAGATCAACGACCTCGCGCTGGAGTGGATGACCGAGGTTGCGGGAGGCAAGGAGGCCCCGGTCATGAAGAAGCTCATGGATTCCATACTGAAGAAGCGCGACGGGATCATGGCGGACTATATCGAGACGACCCTGAAGAAGGATCCGGCGAAGGTTCATTTCTTCGCGGCGGGAGCAGCGCATTATGCGGGTGCCGAAGGGGTGCCCTCGCTGCTTGAGAAGAAGGGCTACAAGGTCACGAGGATTGAGGAGTGAACTGCCGGGGAGGCCGGATCCGTTGGATGGGGAGTGAGGGGCGTGGACATGCTGTCCATGCCGTGTCGACAGAATGTCGACACTCCTTATGGGCGCGCTACTTCGGCGACGATCTCGTAGCTGCGCTTGCGGTCCTCGTGGCGGTAGAAGCCGGAGTGAATCATGAGTTCGTCGGCGCCGGTAGCGGCGAGGACTTCTTCGAGCTTGGCCTTGACGGTTTCCGGCCCGCCGATGATGGCGGCGCCGAGGTGTTCATCGACTGCGGCCTTCTCGGCGGCGCTCCAGCGGAAGTCCATGGTGACGACGGGTGGAGGGACCGGGATGGGCGCGTGGCGGATGAGCTGGAGGATCATCTGCTGGACGGAAGTCGAGAGATGGCGCGCTTCTTCATCCGTGTCCGCGGCGATGACGGGCAGGCCGACCATCGCGTAAGGCTCCGGCCACGCGGTGGACGGTTGGAAATTCTCGCGGTAGATCTTGAGCGCCTGGAGCAGCAGCCGCGGCGCGAAGTGGGCGGCGAAGGCGAAGGGCAGGCCGAGGAAGGCGGCGAGCTGCGCGCTGAAGGTGCTGGAGCCGAGCAGCCACACGGGCACGTTTGAGTTCGCGCCGGGGATGGCTTTCACTCGTTGGGCGGCCTTTACGGGGCCTAACAGCGAGATGAGTTCCTGGACTTGATCCGGGAAATCGTCGGCGGCGGAAGGATCGCGGCGCAGGGCGCGAGAGGTCGTTTGGTCGGTTCCCGGCGCACGGCCGAGACCGAGGTCGATGCGGCCGGGGAAGAGGGCTTCCAAGGTGCCGAATTGCTCGGCGATGATCAGCGGCGGGTGATTCGGCAGCATGATGCCGCCGGAGCCGACGCGGATGGTGGTGGTCGCCGCCGCGACGTGGCCGATGAGGACGGACGTGGCGGCACTGGCGATACCGGGGATATTGTGGTGCTCGGCCAGCCAGAAGCGCCGGTAGCCGAGCGCTTCGACGTGGCGGGCGAGGTCGGCGCTGTTGCGGAAGCTGTCCGCGACGGTGCCGCCTTCCGCGAGAGGGGAAAGGTCGAGCACTGAGAGGGGAGTGTCCGCTAGGCGTTTCATTTTGTTAGATGGGGGGATTGGGTTGGATTGGGTGATTGGGTTGGATTAGGTTGATGATGGGCAGGGACTGGGAGCGCGGGGTTTATCCCGCCTGACTTCGTTGTTGGAGTGGTGAGCTCAGGGGACCATTCGGGCGGAATGAATTCCGCGTTCCCAGGGGATGGGCGCTGCCGGTGGATCAGGCGGGCTGCCCGGCTTCCTCTAGCGTCGGGTAGTCGAGGTAGCCCTCGGGGCCGCCGCCGTAGAATTTTGAGGGATCGGGTTGGTTGAACGGGGCGTCGGTGGCGAGGCGTTCGACGAGATCGGGATTCGCGATGTAGAGGCGGCCGTAGGAGATGGCGTCGGCTTCGTTCGCAGCGAGGAGTTGTTCGCCTTCCGCCTTGGTCAGCTCCTGGTTTGCGATGAAGGCTCCGGTGAAGGACTTGCGGATGGTCTTGCTGATGCGCGGGTCGGCGCCGAGCGGTTCGCGGACGAAGAGAAAGGCGATGTCGCGGGCCGTGGCCTCGCGGGCGATGAAGCCATAGGTGGCGGCGGGATCGGAATCGTCGTCTGGATTGGGCGAGAGGTGCAGGCCCACGCGGTCTGCTCCCCAAACGGAGACGGCGGCGTCCACGGCTTCCAGCATGAAGCGGGCGCGATTTTCGATGCTGCCACCGAAGGAGTCGGTGCGCTGGTTGATGCGGTCGTTGAGAAACTGGTGCGGCAGGTAGCCGTTCGCACCGTGGATCTCCACGCCATCGAAGCCGGCGGCGAGCGCGTTCTCGGCGGCCTTGCGATAGTCCTCGATGATGGCAGGGATCTCCGTGAGCTCCAGCGCGCGTGGAGTATCATAAGGCTTCTGCGGGCGCAGCAGGCTGACGTGCCCCGGCGCGGCGATGGCGCTGGAGGACACGGGCTGATCGCCATTCAGATAATGCGGATCGGAAATGCGGCCGACGTGCCAGAGCTGGGCGAGGATGCGCCCGCCGGCTTCGTGGACGGCCTTGGTGACGAGCTTCCAGCCCTCGACTTGCGCGGCGGACCAGAGGCCCGGCGTGTCGGGGTAGCCGACGCCTTGCGGTGAGATGGACGTGGCCTCGGCGAGGATCAGGCCGGCGGAACTACGTTGCTTGTAGTACTCGGCCATCATCGCGTTCGGCACTCGGCCTTCGCTGGAGCGGCAACGCGTGAGCGGGGCCATGACGATACGGTTCGGGAGATCCCATGCGCCGATGCGGACGGGTGTGTGAAGCTTGGACATGATTCGTTCCTTTCGTTTCGGTTCAGTTCTTCAAAGAGGCCATGTCGATCACGAAGCGGTACTTCACGTCGCCTTTCAGCAGACGCTCGTAGGCTTCGTTGATCTGTTGGATGTCGATGATCTCGATCTCGCTGACGATTTGCTTCTCGCTGCAGAAATCGAGCATCTCCTGGGTCTCGGCGATGCCGCCGATGGCAGAGCCGGAGAAGCTGCGGCGCGGCAGCAGGAGATTGAAGGCGGCGACTGGCAGCGGATTTTCCGGCGCGCCGACGAGGGTGAGATTGCCGTCCAGCTTGAGAAGCGAGAGGTAGGCATTGATGTCATGTTCCGCAGAGACGGCATCGAGGATGAAGTCGAAGCTCATGGCGTGCTTCGCCATGGCATTGGCGTCCGTGGAGATCACCACTTCATTGGCGCCGAGCTTCAGGCCGTCCTCGACCTTCGACGGCGAGGTGGTGAAGAGGACGGTGTGGGCGCCGAGGGCATGGGCAAACTTCACGCCCATGTGGCCGAGTCCTCCGAGACCGACGATGCCGACCTTTTGGCCTGGGCCGACCTTCCAATGATGGAGTGGAGAGTACGTGGTGATGCCCGCGCAGAGCAGCGGGGCGACGGCGGCGAGGTCGAGATTGGCAGGCACCTTCAGCGTGAAGGCCTCATCCACGACGATCGAGTCCGAGTAGCCGCCGTAGGTGATGCCGCCGAGGTGCTTGTCCTGGCCATTGTAGGTAAAGGTGGGGAATTGCAGGCAGTACTGCTCGAGTCCGGCTTCACAACTCGTGCAGGTGCGGCACGAGTCCACCATGCAGCCGACCGCGGCGAGATCGCCTTCCTTGAACTTGGTGACGTGGTCGCCCACCTTCGTTACGCGGCCGACGATCTCGTGGCCGGGGACGCAGGGATAGATGGTGTTGTGCCACTCATTGCGCGCCTGGTGGAGATCGGAATGGCAGACGCCGCAGAAGAGGATGTCGATGTGGACGTCATGCGCGCCGGGCTCACGGCGCTCGATGGAGAGCGGGGCGAGGGCGGAGGTGGCGGTTTGGGCGGCGTAGGATTTGGAGGAACTCATGGTGGCGTGGAAGGGGCGGCTTTTTTTGGCGAGGCGAGATAAAGGGGAGGGGCGGGACGCCCCTCCAACGGACTGGGGCAAGATGCCCCAGCTACGCTTGTTAGAAGAGGCTGTGGAGGAGGCCGCCTTCGGCGCGCAGGGCGGCGCCATTGGTGGCGGCGGAGCGTGGGCTGGCGATGTAGGCGACGAATGAGGCGATCTCATCGGTCTGGATGAAGCGGCGCAGCAGTGAATTCGGCCGCATGGTGGTGAAGAACTCCTTCTCCACTTGCTCGGACGGCTTGTTCTGGTCGCGGGCGAGATCCTTGACGAATTGCTCCACACCCTCTGACCAGGTGGGACCGGGCATGATGGTATTCACGGTGACGCCGGTGCCGGTGGTGAGGTTCGCGAGGCCGCGGGAAAGCGAGACCTGCATGGTTTTCGTGACGCCGTAGTGGATCATCTCGGCCGGCACGTCGGAGGACGACTCGCTGGAGATGAAGATGATGCGGCCCCAATCGCGTGACTTCATCTTCGACAGGTAGGCGCGGCTCAGGCGCATGCCGCTCATGAAATTGGTCTCGAAGAAGCGGTACCAATCGGCATCGGGAATTTCCTCGAAGGGCTTCGGCTCGAAGATGCCGAGGTTGTTGACGAGAATTTCGACGTCGGGGAATTCAGCGGCGATCTTGTCGGACTCTTCGACCTTGCCGAGGTCGCCGGCGAAGCTTTCGAGGGCGGCGTCGGGGAGATCCTTGCGGATGGCGGCGATGGCTTCATCGACGCGGGCCTGGGTGCGGCCATTGATGATGACGCGGGCACCTTCCGCGGCGAGGGTCTTGGCGATGGCGAGACCGATGCCGGCGGTGGAGCCGGTGACGAGGGCGAGTTTGCCGGTGAGTTGGAGGTCCATAATTTCGGAGGGGTTGGTGAGTTCGGTTCAGGCGACGGGCGAGGGGTTCCGCTCGAAGTAGGCCTGGTGGAAATACGGATACGCCCTTGGTGTATCGCTCGCGGCATCGAGTTTGGCCACCTGCTCTTTTGTAAGGTTCCAGCCGACCGCGCCGAGGTTCTGGCGGAGCTGCTCTTCATTGCGCGCGCCGATGACGACCGTGGAAACGGTTGGGCGCTGGAGAATCCAGTTGATCGCGATCTGCGGGACGGTCTTGCCGGTTTCCGCGGCGACCTCGTCGAGCGCATCGACCACGCGGTAAAGATATTCGTCATCGACCGGCGGGGCGATATCCACATTGAGCTGGGATTGCAGGCGGCTGTCCTTCGGCAGCGGGGTGCCGCGGCGGATCTTGCCGGTGAGGCGGGCCCAGCCGAGCGGGCTCCACACGACCGCGCCGACCTTTTGGTCGAGGCCGAGCGGCATCAGATCCCACTCGTAGCTGCGGCCGATGAGTGAGTAGTAGGCCTGGTGCGCGACGTAGCGGGTCCAGCCGTATTTCTCGGTGACGGCGAGCGATTTCATGAGGTGCCAGCCGGAGAAATTCGACACGCCGAGGTAGCGGATCTTGCCGGCCTTCACGAAGCCATCGAGCGTGGCGAGCGTCTCCTCGACCGGGGTCTGCGCGTCGAAGCCGTGGAGCTGGAAAAGATCGATGTAGTCGGTGCCGAGGCGCTTCAGGCTGCGCTCGATCGCGCGGGTCAGGTGATGGCGGGACGAGCCGAGATCATTCGGTCCCTCGCCGGTGCGGAAGGTGGACTTGGTCGAGATGATCACCTCGTCGCGGCGGCCGGCGATGGCCTTGCCCAGGATTTCCTCCGCCTGGCCCGCGGAGTAGACGTCGGCGCTGTCGAACATGTTCAGCCCGGCTTCCAGGCTGATGTCGATGAGCCGCTTGGCGTCCTCGACCTGGCTATTACCCCAAGCGGAGAAGAGCGGGCCATCGCCGCCGAAGGTGCCGGTGCCGAGCGTGAGGACGGGGACCTTGAGGCCCGAGCCGCCGAGAAGTCGATGTTCCATGATGGGGTGGAAAGGTTGGTTGTTCGAAGTTCGTCGAACAACTAAGCCCACTTTGGCGCGCGTCAAATTTTAATTTCGACGATTGTCGAACAAAGGACCGGTGCTACCTTGCGTCGCGATGAAGCCCTACACCCATCCATCGATCCGCGAAGTCACCCTGCCGATGGTGATGCAAGCGCTGTCGGATCCGATGCGGATCGAGATCCTGCGGACGCTGATGGATGCCGGCGAGCTGGCCTGCGGCGACATCCCGCTGACGATTTCCAAGGCGACGGTGTCGCATCACTTCGCGGTGCTGCGCGAGGCCGGGCTGATCCTCACCCGCACCGAGGGCACACGCTGCCTGAACTCCGTGCGGCAGGAGGAGCTGGAGGCGCGTTTTCCCGGGCTGATCGATCTGGTGATGGCGGAAAAAACGAAGAAATCCGGGAAGAAGGCGAAGGTCTGAGCGCTCCCAGCGTCCGGTGCCATCGTCGTGACGTTTTTTGGCTGCGTCGCGCGGGAAGCCCGCTAGCATCGCAGACGCTCACTCCATGAAAACCTTCACGCTTCAGGTCAATGGCCAGCCGCGCACCGCGGAAGTGGCCGAAGACACGCCCCTCCTGTGGGTGCTGCGGGATCACCTCGATCTCGTTGGCACGAAATTCGGCTGCGGCATGAGCCTGTGCGGCGCGTGCACGGTGCACCTCGACGGGCAGGCGGTCCGCGCCTGCGTGACGCCGGTTTCCGCCGTCGGCGAACGCAAGGTCACCACCATCGAAGGCCTCGCCACGAACGGCAAGCTGACCGCGCTGCAGCAGGCGTGGTGCGACCTCGACGTCGCCCAATGCGGCTACTGCCAGGCAGGGCAGATCATGTGCGCCACGGCCCTGCTCAATGAAAAGCCGGACCCGACCGATGAGGACATCGATCTGGCGATGTCGGGGAATCTCTGCCGCTGCGCGACCTACACGCGCATCCGCCAAGCCATCCATACCGCCGCCGCGAAATGAACACGCCCTCTCTTGATCGCCGCGGGTTTTTCCGCGTGTCCGCCCTTGCCAGTGGCGGCTTCTTGCTTGGATGGAATGCGGAGGCCGCGGAGGAAACCGCTGCGGCTGCTGCGGCCGCATTTTCGCCGAATGCTTTCATTCGCATCACGCCCGAGGGGCTGGTGACGATCTTCGCGAAGAACCCGGAGGTGGGGCAGGGGGTGAAGACCTCGCTGCCGATGATCATTGCCGAGGAGCTGGAGATCCCGTGGGAGAAGGTGACGGTGGAGCAGGCACCGGTGAATCAGGCCGCTTTCGGCAACCAGATGGCCGGCGGCAGCATGTCCACGCCCACGAACTACGACAGGCTTCGTAGAATGGGCGCGATTGCCCGCACGATGCTGGTGGAGGCGGCGGCCAAGGAGTGGGGCGTTTCTGTGGACGAGTGCGAGGCGGTGGCGGGCGAGGTGATTCACAAGGCAAGCGGCAAGAAGCTGTCCTACGGGGCGCTTGCTGCCGCGGCGTCGAAGCTGCCGGTGCCGGACGAGAAGTCGGTGAAGCTGAAGAAGGTGGCGGACTTCAAGCTGTTAGGAAAGCGCATCGGCGGTGTGGACAATCCGAAGATCGTCACGGGGCAACCGCTGTTCGGGATCGACCAGAAGCATCCGGGCATGAAGTACGCCGCCTATGTGCGGTGCCCGGTTTTCACCGGCAAGGTGAAGGACGCGGACCTCGACGCGGTGAAGAAGCTGCCGGGTGTGGTGGATGCTTTCGTGATCGAGGGCACGGGCGATCACTATGGCTTGCTGCCCGGGGTGGCGATCGTGGCGAACGATACATGGAGCGCTTTCAAAGCCAGGGAGGCCTTGAAGGTGTCGTGGGATGCGGAGGCGAAGGAGAGCTTCGCCGCCCATGCAAAGAAGGCGGCCGAGGTGATGCCGGGCGAGGGGAAGGAGATTCGCAAGACCGGCGAGCCGGACTTCCCCGATGATGGGAAGACGATTGCCGCGGAGTATCACTACCCGCACCTGTCGCATGCGAATCTGGAGCCGCAGAACTGCACGGCGGTCTTCAAGGATGGTGCGATCGAGGTGTGGGCGCCGACGCAGAATCCCGGCTCGGGCATCGATGGCATCGCGAAGGCGCTGAAGATTCCGAAGGACAAGGTCACGGTCCACATGACCCGCATCGGCGGCGGCTTCGGGCGGCGCTTGATGGGGGACTTCATGGTCGAGTGCGCGGCGATCGCGCAGAAGCTCAATGGCACGCCGGTGAAGCTGACCTGGACGCGCGATCAGGATCTGGCGCATGATTACTACCGCGCCGGGGGCTGGCATCGCTTCCGCGGACGCGTGGATGATGCGGGCAAGCTGGTTGCGTGGGCGGATCACTTCGTGACCTTTGGGCTGAATAGCGATGATCGGCCCGGTAATGGCGCGGATCTCGGTGGGGATGAGTTCCCGAGCCGGTTCGTGCCGAACCTGTTGCTGGAACGGACGATTTTTCCGAGCAACACGCCGCTCGGTTGGTGGCGGGCACCGGGATCGTGTGCGCTGGGGTGGGCGATCCAGAGCTTCATCGATGAGATGGCAGTCGCCGCGAAGAAGGATCCGCTGGAGTTCCGTTTGGAGCTGTTAGGCGAGGACCGCGAGGTGGCGCCGAGCGGTGGCCGCGGTGCGCCCTACAACGCGACCCGCATGAAGGGCGTGCTGAAGGTGGCGGCGGAGAAGGCGGGCTGGGGCGAGAAGCTCGAGAAGGGTCGCGGCCGTGGCATCGCCTTCCACTTCAGCCATCTCGGCTATGTCGCGGTGGTGGCGGATGTGACCGTGAGCAAGGACGGCAAGCTCAAGGTGAACAAGCTGACCGCGGGCGTGGATGTCGGTCCGATCATGAACTTGAGCGGTGCGGAGAATCAGGTGGAGGGCTCGATGATCGACGGGCTGAGCGCGGCGTGGTTCCAGGAGATCACGGTGGAGGAGGGCGCGGTGCAGCAGAAGAACTTCCATGAGTACCGGCTGCTCACGATGAAGGACGCGCCGCAGGTGGAGGTCCACTTCGTGAAGTCGGACTTTCCGCCGACGGGCCTCGGCGAGCCGGCGCTACCGCCGACCGCACCGGCGATCACCAATGCGATCTTCGCCGCGACGGGGAAGCGGGTGCGGACGCTGCCATTGGCGAAGCAGGATCTGAGTTGGACTTGAGCGGAAGGTGAGACGAGCTTGCGATTCATCATGAGCGATTGGCCCTTTCTCTTCGACTTCGCGCGGCAGCACCGTGGCGGGCGGCTGGCGCTGGCCACGCTGGTGGCACGCGAGGGATCGAGCTACCGGCAGCCGGGAGCGCGGATGTTGATCGCGGAGGATCTTTCGTTTTGTGGCTCGCTTAGCGGCGGGTGCCTGGAGGAAGGCATCGCGACTACCGCGCGGAAGGTGTTTTCCGAAGGGAGACCGGAGCGGATGGTCATCGACACGCGGCCGCACTTCGGCTGTCCGGGGAAGCTGCATGTGCAGGTGGAGGAGATCGGGCCGGAGCTGATTGGCCGGATCGAATCGGAGTTGCTCGAGCGGCGGAGCCTGCTGCTGGTGACGGACTCGCAGGGCACCCGTGCGGCTGCGGGCGAGGCTGGTGATTTGTTAGAGAAAGTCGTGCCGCCGCCGCGGTTGGTGGCGGTGGGATGGACGCCGGACATGGAGCCGGTGCTGGGATTTGCGGCGACTCTTGGATGGGAGCGGCACCGGGTGCTGCGCGATCATCGCATGACTGGAGACACCCCGCCTGTGGCAGGTGAGTGCATTCACGTGCTGGCGGCGGAGGACGTGATCCGCGCCTTCCGTCCCGACCCGGCGACGGCGGTGCTGGTGATGACGCATCACCTTGCGACCGACCTGGCATTCCTCCGTGAGATCTTGCCGGCGGGCTATGGTTACATCGGCTTGCTGGGGTCGAAGAGGAGACGGGAGACACTGTTGGCGGAGCTGGGCGGGCTGGGTTTGTTAGAAGATCCCTTGGTCACCGAGAGACTGCATGCGCCGGTGGGGCTGGACCTTGGCGGGCATCATCCGGCGAGCATTGCCCTAGCGATTGTGGCGGAGATTCAAGCCGTGCTTGCGGGGGCCAGCGGTGGCTTCCTCCGCGACAAGACCGGCACCATTCACCCACAAGTCCTGTCGCTCGGATGAAGATCGGTGCTGTCATCTTGGCGGCGGGGAAGGCGAGCCGGTTCGGCGCGCCGAAGCAGCTGCTGGAGATCGAGGGAGAGAGCTTGATCGATCGAGCCTGTCGCACGGCGTTGGAGGCGGGTTGTGAGCCGGTGCTGCGGGTGCTTGGTGCGCATGCGGAGGCGATCTTGGAGCGGCCCTGTCCGGAGGGTGTCGAGACGCTGGTTCATCCCGGATGGGAGGAAGGCATGGGCAGTTCGCTGGCGGCGGGGGTGAAGCGGTTGCTGGAGCTGTCGCCGGATCTCGAGGCGGTGCTGGTGATGCTGGCCGACCAGCCGATGGTGTCGGCAGACTTGTTAGAGGAGATGAAGGGAGGACTTTGCGCGGCGACCATTGTAATGTGCGATCACGGCGAAGCGACGGGGCCGCCGGCTTTGTTTTCGAAGCTTCATTTCGAAGAGCTGATGGCATTGCACGGGGATCGCGGGGCGAAGGCGGTGGCGGCGGATCACCGGACGGCGCTGGTGGCTTTTGGTGATGCGGTGTGGGATATTGATTCTCCGGAGGCTTGGGAGAGGTTTTTGGGGCGACAGGCGGATTGACGGCTTCGAGCCATGAGAGCCGTAGGCCCTCGGACTGCTGCGATTTTTTCGCAGCTTTCGAATGAACGGTGGTGCAGGTTTGTTCCTGTGCGTTGTGGCGATCCCGGAGGGTTGATTCATTCCACAGGGGAAGCGCTCTCGACCCTGCACTCGAAAGCTGCGGATGACCGCAGCAGTCCGAGGGCGGCTGCGCCGCGGGTATCTGTTAGGCCGCTGAGGTTTACTGCTGCGGCCGCCAGTTTGGGGCGAGGATGCTCGTGATCTCCAGATGAGTCTTTCCGTCGGGCTGCTTCTTGCGGGCGAGCTGGAGGACGGCGGGGCAGGGGTGGCCCCATTCGGTGGCGGCGGCGAGGGTCTTGTGGAGCTCGGAGCCGGTAGGGACGAAGGCGTATTGGTCGCGCTCGAGCAGCGGCGGATCGACGCGGAAGGCGGTGAGCTTGTCGATGCCGGAGAATGGCGCGCCGAAGTAGTGGGTGTTCCTTACCACCAGGTGGAAGGCTCCGATGTCGCTGCCCTCGCCTGTGGCAAAGCGGCGGAAGTGGTCGTCGCGGAATTCGACGAAGGTCTCCCAATCGACCTTCCAGCCGTCCGGCGTTTGCAGGATCGCGACGGGAAAGCCCTTGGGGTGGGTCTCGGTGCCGACGCGGTAGGTGAAGAGATTCGTGCCCTTCTCCGGGTCGTCGTGGGAGGCATCGACTGTTAGGGAAAGTGTCTTGGTCGGGCCATCCGGGGTGTCGGTATGGTAGGCCTCCATCTTTTTCAGCAGCCGGTCGCCGTGGAGCGTGTGCTTGGCGCGAGACCGCCAGTCGGGCGCGGAGAGGAAGGCTTTGAGCGCGGCTTCCGGGGCTGCGATGACCTTGATCGGTGACGGTTCCGGCTGCGGTTGCGATTCGGTCGGGTCTGATTCGACAGGGGGTTCCGGCTGTGCCGGAACAGGCGACGGGGTCGGCGGTGGCTCTGGAAGGGTCGACTCCGCGGGTGGGTCGGAAATGGGTTCGACCTTGGTGGGCGGGGTTGGCTGGGGAGCTGTGGGTGGAAGAGCGGGTGACGAGGGGTCAGGGAGAATGCTTTTTGAGCCGAAGCCGTAGCCGGCGACGAAGCCGGCGAGGGCGGCGAGCAGGGAGAAGAATAGGAGCAGGATCATCACCCACCCCGGGCCGATGCCCGGTGACGCGACCTTGGCAGCCCGCGGTGGTTCGGGCGCGGTGCGGGATCGCGTCGCTTTGCTGCGGGAAGCTGCCCCGGACGATTGGGGCGCCTCCCTTCTTCTCGCGGTCTGAGGCGCGGGCTCGGAAAAGGGCTTCGAGTGCCGGTCGGGAATCGGCTCGGGCGTGGGTTCGGCAAATGTGAACGCGGGTTCGGGGGCCGGTGGTTCGGCGTGGGAAACGAGCGGCGGCTCCGGTTGCGGTTGAGGCTCTGGAAGGGGCTCGGGTTGAGGGACCGGTGGAGGTGTCGGTTGGGGCGCCGGCTGGGGCTCCGGTTGGGGCTCCGGTTGGGGCTCCGGTTGGGGCTCCGGTTGGGGCTCCGGTTGGGGCTCCGGTTGGGGCGCCGGTTGGGGAGCCGGTTGGGGTTCCGGTTGCGGGGCCGGCTGCGGGGCCGGTTGGGGTTCCGGTTGCGGGGCCGGTTGGGGCTCCGGCTGGAGCTCGGGTTGGGGAGCCGGTTGCGGGGCCGGTTGCGGGGCCGGTTGCGGGGCCGGGGCTGTTAGGCCGAGGCTGCGGCTGCTGAAGGGATTGAAAGGATCGGAATCGCGGGAGGGGCGCGGCGGCTCGGCGGGGAAAGGAGCCGCGGCGACCGGGGGCGGCTGGATCTGAGCGGCACGGCGCGCGCCGATGCCGGTGCTCAGGTCCGGGCAAACGATCTCCTGCTGGCAACGCGGGCAGGGGCCCTGGGTGCCGGAAGCAGCCACCGGCACCCGCAGGGTAATCCCGCAGGCCGGACAGTGGAACTGGATTGCTTCAGGCATCGCGAATGTCGGCATGCCTTGTTTGCCATGATCCGCGGGCTCTGTCGATGGCCGGGGTGTTGGAGGCAAGGATCTAACCCGCGGAGTTTAACCGCAGAGTCGCAAAGATCGCAGAGGGTCGCGGAGGGTCGCGGAGGGTCGCGGAGGAAGAGTAGGGCTGGCGAAGGAGGGACGGTGGGTTCGTTGGGAGTGCCGGTCTTGAGATCGGCAGTGAGGGACCATTCCAGCCGGTCTGAAGACCTGCGCTCCCGGGATTGTTGTTCCGCCGGAAGGGACCATTAGGGCGGGATGAATCCCAATGCCTTTAAGGACCTGTTAGATCGAGATGGGCGGATGATGCAGGTTGCACTGGTACTTTCCTAAGAGGCTGTC
>NZ_JAPDDT010000025.1 GCF_025950235.1 Luteolibacter arcticus
TGTTTGCAAGCAGCTACTAGAATGCCAGTAGTTCATCACGGCTCACAAATCCGCCTTAAGTTAGCGCCATTCGGGACCGACCCCATGGGGTGGGTGGATCGGCCGCCAGGGACATGGTGGGCCGGAGGAGGGAGGCGATCGGGATCACCAGCCGCCGTAGTGCCATTGGTGCCAGCCGCCGCCGAGGCTCTCCTGGCTGTAGTAGTGGCTGCTTTCGACGGGGTTTCCACTAAGGCTGTAGTAGAGGCCATGCTTGCCCCACGGGATCTCGGATTTGCCGAAGGTTAGCTGGAGCCGGTCGCCCTCGTGGACGATGTAACTGAACGAGAAGAGGCCGACCCAGCACGGTCCCGAGCTCCTCTGTCCCGGGGTTGAGGCTTTGGCGAAGCGCTCGAGGCTTGGACGGCTCAATGCCAGCGCCGCCTTGAATGGCAGCTGATAGAAGGCGAGAGCTACGAGCCCGACCGTAACGCAGAAGAACAGCCCCCAGGTGGATGCCCCCTCGAAGACCCGCGGAGTGTCCGGCCTGCGCTTCCATGCGAGGATCATGCGCACTAGAATCCGGATGACGATGAGGAGCGGGGCAAGTACGAAGAGGATCGTAATTGCAGCGAGGAGGATGGAGTCCAATCCCGGCGTCCTCAGTGCCCAGAGGGCGAGCCCGCTGCCGAGAGCGAGGGCACCGTGGAGGAGCCGGTCATTCCGGGAAGCCAGGTAGCGGAGGATCGAAATCATTGGCGCGCGTCAGGATGTGCGATGTCGTGTGGTGTCGTGGATGAGAATTGCAGGTCCTTCGCAGTTCCACGAATCGGTTCTCTCGGTCGAACCATCGCTCCTGGCGATGTTCGCGGACATGCCTTCGGGACACACGGTCTTGACTGCCGCAGGCGGGAAAATGAACTGACCGGAAACTTTAGGTGATAAAATCACACGACCGGTGCCGCTGAGGGGGCGATGAAGACGCAATTCGGCTTTTTGGCGGTGGGCATTGGGATCGGCTTGGGGATGGGTTGGATGATGGGATCGAGCTCCGCTTCGCCCGATGCTCCGGCCATGGCTGCGGCCACCAAGAGCGATCGGCCGGTAACGGGATCGGACGCCTCCACCGCCGCGGGGCCGGATGAGAAACGCGCCACCAAGCGCGAACGTCCCGAGGCCGCGGACAAGAAGCCCGACGAGCCGAAGGTCATGACCTTCTCCTCCACCGCGGGTGGCGAGATGACGCCGGAGATGAAGGAAATGTTCGCCAAGATGGAGGAACAACAGAAGGAGGCGCGGGCCCGCAAGATCGATGAGCGGCTCGCCGCGCTGAAATCGCGGCTGAAGCTGACCCCGGATCAGGAAACCAAGGTGCGGGCGCTGCTCGAAGCATCGCCCGATATGGGGCGTGGCGCCGGGCTCATGGATGCCGTCAGTTTTGCCGTGAATGGCAGCTCCGGCACGGTCTCGGCCGCAGGCGCAACGAGCGCTGCTAGCGCGACCGCCGGAAACTTCAACGAGCAGCTTCAGGCCTTGTTGTCGCCTGACCAGCAGGAGGAATTCGGAGCCTTCCAACAGGAGCAGAAGGAGAACCGCGTGGAGATCGCGACCAACCGCGAGATGACCCACCTGCAACAGCAACTCACGCTCACGCCGGAGCAAAAAGACCAGGCGTTCCAGGCCTTGGGAAACGTCGCGCGGAATGAAGCGGAGGAATCCTCCGGCAACCGACTCGACCTCGAGACGATCAAGGCGGCGAAGCAAGCCCGCGTCGAGGCGATGCGTCCGATCCTCACCCCGGAACAACTGAAGGTCTATGAAAGCAACCCGGCGACTCTCCTCAACATCCCGGAAGTCACCGTGACGCCGGGTGGCGGTTCGGTCGGAGCCATTCAATTGCACGTGGGGCCGGGCGAGTGACGGAGACTCCCGGACGAGGGGGCAACGGCTGACGATTTCGGCATCGATGTTCTCTTGCAGAAAATTCGATGAGCGCCGGGTGGCAACACGTTACGACAAACTCGCTGAGGTGTTCTTCAACTTCATGCTCCTGGCCTCAACCTTGGGCGGGTTACATTCTCGAGAACGTCTTGAATCACGCCCTGGGGTGGTTTTCTTGAGATCCGGGTAAGGTTAGGGCTGAGCTACAAACTCTTTGAGGATGGCCACGAATCGTTCGGCGTGGGGACTATGTTGCGTCTCGAGTATGCCCACTTTCGCCACGACGGGATCAAACTTCGGGTGGAAGGGGCGCCCTACAAGTGAACGTGGGAGAATCTCTGAAACCGTGTCGGCAAGGATGGCGGCCGCGTTGTAAGCCTCCACGCCAGCGAACAGTGTCGACACCCCGTCTTCCTCCAGCGCGACAAAATGAGGAGTGCACCCGAAAGGCTTCAAACTCCGTCGTATGGAAGGCACATATTCCGGGAAATTTTTCCGGCCCAGACCTACGAGTGGGAGACCGCACAGGAGCTTCGGAGAAATACGTTTCCTGCGCGCCAGCGGATGATCGGCTCGCATGATCAGGATCAGTGACAGTCGGCGGAATTCGGACCATTTAAAGCCGGGGGTGGCCACCACCGACGGCTCAAGCGCGATGACGACATCCAGTTGCCCACTGACCGCCATCCGGATCATTTCCGGGGGAGAGACGTCAAACAGCTCCACCTTCACCTGGGGCATTGCAGCGTGGAAGCGCTCCAAAGCACGCGGAAGAATTCCGGCAGTGGCCGACGGCGCATATCCTACACGCAGCACCTCTGCACGATGATCCGTCCGGACCTTTTGCACGGCAGTCGCCACCCGCGCCAATAGGTCTTGCGCCTCCTCATAAAATCGCTCACCCGCATCCGTCAGCTTCACGGAGTTCTTCCCCCGGTCAAACAGCGGCACACCCAACTCATCCTCCAAATCCCTTACCTGGCGGCTAAGGGCGGGCTGGGTGAGGTGCAGGGATTGAGAAGCTCGATTGAAGGAGCCATGCGCCGCCACTGCCACAAAGTAACGGAGGTGACGGAGTTCCATTCCCCTGACCTGACTCATACTTTGGGTATGAGCCAGCCCAAAAACACGGCATTGGCCCGTTTTCCCGAGGAGACATAGCGTCGGGGCAACTTCCACCCGCTATGAATACCAACAACACAATCTCCCTGCCCGCGGTGGTGGCGAGCTACTTAGAAGCCGCCAACCAGTTCGATGCCGTAGCTGCTGCCGCTTGTTTTACTCCCGACGCGAGGGTCTGCGACAATGGTCGTGAATTCATTGGCACTGCTGCCATTGAGCGCCTGATGGAGGAGTCGAACGATGTTCAGCCGCAGGTCACCGTGACCCGCGCGAAGGTTGATGGCGAGATCGCGAAGATCGTCGGCACCGTGGAGGGGAACTTCCCCGAAAGCCCCGTGGAACTGGACTTCGAGTTCCATCTTCAAGACGGAAAAATTTCGCAACTAACAGTCTCATGAAAACCGAACAACCTAACTTCCCGATCGCTCCCGAGGAATTCGCAGGGCGCCTTGTATTTGTCACCGGCGGTACGAAAGGTGCGGGTGAAGCCATGGTCCGCCGCTTTGCCGCCGGGGGCGCCACCGTCATTACGACAGCGCGGCAGGCACCGGAGGATCCGGGCTTCCCCGCCTCGGTGATCACGGGTGATCTGGCCACCGCCGAGGGCGCTGCCGACGTGGCCGCTCAAATCACCGAGACATTTGGCGTGCCCGACATTCTGGTGCATAACCTGGGCGGTTCCGACTCGCCCGGCGGAGGCTTCGCCGCCCTGACCGATAATATGTGGATGAAGGAACTGAACCAGAATCTTCTCGCCGCCGTTCGCCTCGATCGTGCGTTCGTCCCCGCCATGCTGGAGCGGCAGTCCGGCGTGGTGATTCACATTTCATCCATTCAAAGGCTGCTCCCGCTTCATGAATCCACGACCGCGTATGCGGCAGCGAAGGCGGCCCTTACTACCTACAGCAAGGCGCTCTCGAAGGAAGTGGGACCGAAAGGCGTTCGCGTCACCGCGGTGTCCCCCGGTTGGATCAAAACCGACAATACCGCGGCCTTCCTTCAGCGTCTTGCGGATAGCGGTGGCATCACCACCGAGCAGGCACAGCAAAATGTGATGGCAGCGCTGGGCGGGATTCCCTTGGGTCGGCCAGCCTGGCCGTGGGAAGTCGCTGAACTTGTTGCTTTCCTTGCTTCGGACCGCGCCGCCTCTATCCAAGGAACGGAATACATCATCGACGGAGGAACCATTCCAACCATCTGAGTCCAGCGGGATCGGGAACGTCTTAAGCCATCCTGCGGTAGATCCTTACCGGGACCTCTTCGGCGACGATCATCACGACGACCACTGCGATCAAAGCCACAACCCCGTGAAACGGGCCATCAAAACGCACCTTGTCGCCAAAGGCCAAGGTGATTACTTCCAGAATCGCGAACTTCGATCCGAACAGGACGAGCCAGGCCCCGAAGAAGCGCATGAAGGTCATGAAACCGCCAGCCCGAGCCTTGAAGAATACCGCCACCTGATGTTCAAGGGCGATCGTCAGCTTCAGCATGAGCTGCAATAGCACCGCCGCGAGCAAGGCAATCGAGAAGGAATCGACCGATACAAGGTCCCAGAATTCAGCGAACAGGCCGAGCACCACCAGATCGATCAATACGCCTAAGGTATAGCGAACGAACAGACGCTGACGGTTATTCGGCGTCTCGGCTGTGGCGGGTAGGAAACCGTGGATTTTGTCTGACATCACTCCGATAGTGGATCTGGCTCGGCCACGAAGCTATCGTTGCGGTCGGTGATGTCGAGTTGCCATTATGCGGCAGGCGTTCCAACGAGGCTCGTCATTGCCGGTGCCAAGCATGGAGACCAAGTGACCTCCGGCCGAAAAACCGATTACGCCCTAACAACCCGCCCGAGGGTTTCCGCGATGGAAGCCTGATCCTGCTGATGGTGGTGCTTCTTTCCGCGGCCGTCGCCTTCGGGCTGGTGCTGGTCCTCCAGTAGGGAGCGGGTCATTCGGGACCGGCTTCCTTTCGGCTGTCTGCCGACTCACTCGTCGTCCGGCAGGCGCTCCCACCAGGTCTCGCGGAGGACCAGCGCGCAGGCGGTGCCGATCACCACGACGGCGGCGGCCCATGCCCACCAGCGGCCGAGCAGGTAGAACGGACTGAGGAACAAACACAGCAGGCCGACGTGCGATGCGAGCAGGGTGACGAAGGTGCTGCGTCCTTCACCGGCGGGTGGGGGGGGCGTGCCGGCCGCGGCTTTCACCGGGCCCCATGAGCCGAACGGGCGGACCTTGCGATAGAATCCCACCAGCGTTTCCATCGCGACCGGCTGGCCGGCGAGCGACACGATGACCGACCCTAACAGCGCGGCGACGTGGATCACCGGGGCATAGCCGTATTCCGGCCACGGCACGGGCGCGGAGCGATTGTGGAAGAAGACGACGGTGGCCACCGCCATGCCGGCCAGCACCCCGGCGGCATAGCCTGCGCCGGTCATCCGCCACCAGTACCAGCGGAGCACGTTAGGCACCATCATCGGTCCCATCAGGCCGAGCAGGATCCACATCCACAGGTCATTCACCCGTTCGAAATGCAGGCCGATGCCGATGCCGCTCACCACCAGGAAGGCGATGAAGACATAGCCGGTGGCCATTAGCGTGCGCTCGCCGGTTTGCGGGCGCAGGACCTGCACCACATCGCGCACGAAGATCGCCGAGCCGGCATTCAGCGCGGAGCTGAAGCTGGCCATGAAGGCGGAGAGGAAACCGGCGACCACCAGCCCGCGCAGGCCGGCCGGCATGGCGCTGAGAACGACCTCCGGCAGCACTTTCTCCGGGTCGCCGCTGGTCCCCGAGAAGCCACTCGCCGCGAGCACGAGCACGGCGGCCACCAGCACCCAGCGGAACCACAGCACCAGGCCCCAGCCGAGGCCCGCCAGCGCGGCGTCGCGCCCGGTGGCGGCGGCAAGGAAACGCTGCTCGCCATAGTGGCCGCCGGCTCCGCCGAAGCCGAGCAGCAAGCCATTGCTCAGCCAGACCAGGATCATCAGCCCGAAGGGTGCGAAGGTCGCGTAGTCGGTCGGCAAATTTTCAAGCCGCCAGACGGGCATCGGCGATGGATCGACGGCGGCATGCACCGCCGCGACATCGGTGTGGAAGATCGCAAAGCCGGCGATGACCAGCGAGGCCACGCCCATCAGGCCGGCTTGCACGGCATCCGTCACCACCACCGCGCGGAAGCCACCGACGACCGCATAGCAGAAGGTGAAGAGCATCGCCGCGGTGGCGCATTGCGCGGGCGACCATGGAAAGAAGACCGCCAGGAATTTGCCGCCGCCGGCGAAGGCGTAGGCCGACATGAAGACCAGCAGCACCAGCGTGGCGATCGCGGACATCAGCCGCGCCAGCACCGCGCCGCGGGTGACGCCGAAGCGCACTTGCAACAACTCCACGCCCGTCAGCACGCCGGTTCCGCGGATCCAGCGTGCCATCCACGACATCAGCACCGCCGAGATGAGAAAGGCGAAGCTCCAGAAGACCCAGAACGACTTCACCCCGAGCAGCGCGACCATCGAGACCAGCCAGAGGGTGCCGGAAATGTCGAAATTCGACGCGCTGCCCGACAGCGCGAGAGCCCACCAAGACATCTTGCGATCGCCGAGGAAGTAGGCGGCCAGTCCCTGCGACGAGCCCCGTGCGAACCACACGCCGACGCCGAGCATCGCGATCAGGTAGAGCGCGATCACGATCAAATCGCCGAATGGGAGCGGGGAGTTCGCGGGCATGATGAGGGAAGGGCTCAGCAAACAGATTCGCTGTCGCCGCCAGCAAGCGCGGAATCGCTGACGGTCAATTCAGCATGTGGATTTTAGTAATGGAATACCGGCATTTCCCGGCCGCACATGGGTATTCTCCACCCTTCCCAGGCCGCGAAAGCTTTTCGCCTCGATGTCGAGGACCTGCCCGAAACCGGGGGGAAACACGCCGCATGCCGGAGCGTCGGGCGGATTTGCACGTTTTGTCACCTGGCCTGCATGATTTGGAAATTGAGGGCAGCACCCTCAAGCGGCGAGCCTCCAAGGCGTTTCCATGGCGTGTTGTTTCCCGTCCCCCTGCACTCCCGTCTTGGCTCATTTCGGCTTGATCGCCGCACCGCAGGGCAATTCCGGAGCCGACGTGAGGTGACGCGGACTGCCGACGATAAACCACATCCGGAAAAAATTTTCAGAGCCCCATCATCCAACGAATCGAACCCTGAGCCTCCCAAAACCCATGCAAAACCGGTACTTCCCTGTGGCCTCCCGCGCCACCCTCCTTACCACCAGCCTCGGCATGGCCCTCGCCAGCCATGGTGCGGTCACTCCCATCAATTGGTCCGGCGCTTCCGGCGTTGACCCCACCGCTTGGGCCGACACCGGCAACTGGACCGGCGGCGCCGCTCCGGCGAACGACCTGGTCACCGATCTGGCAGTCTTCGAGCTCGCCGACTTCACCGGCAAGCAGCCCAACGCCGGCACGCGATCGGTGGCGGGCGTCCAGATCGGCAGCGGAGCCGCCACCGGCGCGCTGACCCTCTCCGGTGCGCAAGTCACGCTCGGTGCCAGCGGCATCGACATGAAAGCGAATGCCGCCGCCGCGACGATCTCCGCAGCGGTCGTCCTCGGCGCCGCCCAGACCTGGGCGAACGAGTCCGCCAATGCGCTGACCATTTCCGCACCCACCAGCGGCGCCTTCGCGCTCGCGAAAGGTGGCAGCGGGAGAATCATCCTGACCGGCGCGAACACCCGCAGCGGCACCACGACCCTCAGCGGCGGCACTCTTCAAGTGGGCAGCAACGCCGCCAACGCCCCGATCGGCTCGGGCACCTATGACATCGGGGCCGGCAGCACCTTGCGGATCGAGTATGCCACCACCAACACGGCAGCGACGAATCTCGGCAGTCTCCCGTGGGCCAACTTCTCGGGCGGTGGAACGCTCAACATCGCGACCAACGGCGCGTTCGACTACATCAGCAACGCCACGGCCCTTCCGGCCGGCTTCACCGGGACGCTGCAAATCGATGGCGGCCGGGTTCAGGCCGCTCCATCGACGGGCGGTCTCGGCAGCACCAGCACGATCGTGGTGAAAAGCGGCGGCCAGTTCGGCATGTGGGAAGGCGGCACCTTTAGCCAAAACTTCACCATCGCCGGCGCCGGCTATGGCGAAGGGGGCTACGAGGCGGCCCTGCGCCTCTCCAATGACGCCGCCACCAACGTCACGCTGAACGGGACGATCACGCTCGCGGGCGATGCCACCATCGGTGCGCGGAGTACCGGCGTGGCCACGATCAGCAACCCGATCGGCCAGTCCACCGCCTCCAACCTGACAGTTGGCACGGGGTTCTTGAACGGCACGGTGATCTTCCAAGCCGTCAACACCTACACCGGCAACACCATCGTCCGGAACGGCGTGCTCTCGCTCAACGGTTCGGCTCCGACGGTGCTCGGCAACCTGCAGATGATCGGCGGCGACGGGACCTACCTCCGCACGCAACAGGCGAACCAATTTGCGGCTGGCTCGGTCGCCAACTTCACCTCGGCAAGCGGGTCGTGGAACCGCTTTGAATTCTTCGGCAAGGACCAGACCTTCGCCGGCATCAATACCGGCACCACCACCGTCCAAGGTGGCGGCATCTTCCAGAACAGCGAGGCCAATGGTGCGGCCGGCGCGAACGCCACGCTGACTTTGAATGGCAGCGGCAATTACGTCTTCAACGGTCACATTCGCGACTGGGGAAGCCCCAATGTCGGCACCCACAAGGTGTCGCTGGTCAAGAATGGCGCGGGGACCCAGACGCTGGCCGGGAGTGTGGTGACGTATTCGGGCACCACTTCGATCAATAACGGGACCCTGGAGCTGATCAGTACCTCGGGCTTCAAGAGCGCCACGACGGTTGCCAGCGGCACCACTCTCAAGCTCGGGAACAATGGCAACACCGGTACGGGAACCGGGTTCACCGTCGATCTCAGCAACGGCGCGACGCTTGTGCACGATGGCCAGTCGGCGAGCCATTTCTGGACGATCGGCGGCGCGACGACCAATACCGGCACCACCACGGTCAACCAGAGTTCGATTGCGGCCGGCCTGCTCGACAAGGGCTTGTTCTTCGACGGCGGCTTGAAGGGCAGCGGCACCGTCACGATCAACGCGACCAACGCTGGCAACGGCGTGGTCTTCCGCAACAACAACACCAGCTTCAGCGGGACGCTCATCGTCAACGGCATCGCCGACGCGACCGTCAATCTCGGCAGCGGCATCGGTGTGGGCGGCTGCACCACCGGCCTCCAGAACGCCGACATCCAATTGAACGGCACCATGGAACTCCTGAATCAGGGTGTCAGCTGGGCTGGCAGTGCTTCGGGCGCCTTCCAGATGGGCGCGCTGTCGGGATCCGGCGTGATGGTCGGCAACTACACCACCGGCGGTAATACCACCGTCACGATCGGCAAGACCAACAACAGCGGCAGCTACTCCGGCGTGATTGCCAACGGCACTGGCAACACGGTGCATCTCGTCAAGGACGGCAGCGGCACGCAGACGCTGTCCGGCACCAACAGCTACACCGGCAACACGACGGTCAACGGCGGCACGCTCAGCCTCAGCGGAGGCAGCTCCCTATCCGACACCGGCAACTTGACGCTGGCCAATACCGCCGGCGTGCAGGTGGTCTTCAACGACAGCGAAACCACCGGCGCCCTGGCCGGCGGTGGCGTGACCGGTGGCGACGTGAATCTTCAAGACAACACGCTGACCCTGGCGGGCGATGCGAACACGACGTTCAGTGGTGTAATTTCCGGAACCGACGGCGCCTTGGCCAAGACCGGCACGGGCACGCTGACGCTGGCGGGTGCCAGCACCTATACCGGAGCGACCACCATCGATGCCGGGCGGCTCAATCTCACCGGCGCGCTGCCTAACAGCTCGCTGACAGTTGCCGACGGAGCCTTCGTCGGCGGCGAAGGCAGTGCCGCGGCGATGACGCTCGGATCGAGCGTCGGCGTCGATATTGTCACGTCACCGGCCACTGCCGAGGTGCTTACGGCGAACGGTCCGCTCAGCGTGACCGGCACGACCCTGGTCGATTTCTCCGGCCCGATGCCCACGCCGGCCTTCAAGGTGCTGCAGTTCGGCAGCAACGCGAACGGCTTCACCGCGGCGAACTTCGACCTTGTTGACCCGACCAGCTACCGCCCGGGCTATGCCTTCACGGTGAATGCCAACGACGTGACCCTGACGATGGCGAAGAAGTCGCTCGAGTGGACCGGCAGCCAGGACGCGACGTGGGAAAACGACATGCTCGCCAACTTCCGCGACACCACGACCCTGGCGGACGAGAAGTTCTTCACCGCGGACGACGTGCTGTTCGGCAACCTGCCGGCGACCGATCCGACCGTCACCGTGATCGGGACGGTCGCGCCATCGAGTTTCACCTTCAACTCCACCTTGAACTACACGATCGAGGGCGGTGCCATCACCGGACCCGGCGGGCTCACCAAGGAGGGCAGCGGCACCGCCACGCTCTCCGGTCCTAACACCTTCACCGGTGCCATTGCCGTGAACACGGGCACGCTTGTCTTCAAGGCCCCGGCCAATGCCGCGTGGACGATGCCGACCGGAGCCAAGACCATCGCCAGCGGTGCCGTGATGCAGATCGATTTCACGCCGCAGACGACCCTGCATCTGCAGACGAACCCCGGCTCCACCGCGATCAGCGCCGGCGCTGTGCTCGATCTCTACAGCACGGCGTACAACGTCAATTCCTACCATCTCCTCAACGGCGGCTGGACGGCGACCGGCACCGGCACCATTCGCATCAGCGGGGGCGGTGCGGTCGCGTGCTGGACGGGCGGGAACAATGCGCTGGCGGGGTTCACGGGCCTGCTCGACATCCAGAACGGCCAGTTCGCCGTCAATGTGGACAACGCGACGACGCTGGGCGGAACGCTGGACGTCAACGTCACCGCGACCGGCAAGCTCGACATGCGCTCCGGTCACTTCACCGTCGACTCGCTGGATGGGGCGGCTGGCAGTGAGATCATCAAGTCGCACAATACCGCCGTGACCCTGACCGTGGGGAATAACAGCGGCTCGGGTGCCTTCGCCGGCAACCTGTCCAACGCGACCGGCACCATCGGCCTGACCAAGGTCGGCACCGGTACCCAGACGTTGTCCGGCACCAATACCCACACCGGCCCCACCACCGTCAATGGCGGCACGCTCGCCCTCACCGGCGGCGCGGCGATCGCGGATACTGGTGCGGTCGTGCTGGCCGATGCCGCGGGCGCCCAGGTGGTGCTCAATGCCAGCGAAGCCATCGGCTCGCTGGCGGGTGGCGGCGCCACCGGCGGCACCGTGAACTTGCAAGCGAACACGCTGACGGTTGGCAATGCCAGCAACACGGCCTTCGCCGGCAGCCTGTCCGGCAGCGGCGGGCTGACCAAGGTGGGTGCCGGCACCCTCACCCTGAGCGGGGCGAACAGCTACGCGGGCAACACCGCGGTCAACGCCGGCGTCTTGTCGGTGGCCAGCGCCTTCTTCGGCGACGCCTCCACCGTGACGGTGCTCACCGGCGCGGTGCTCAACCTCAACACGGGCACCGACGACACCGTGGGCACACTGATCCTCGGCGAAACCACGGTCCCGGGAGGCACCTACAATGCCAGCCATCCGACCTACGGCAGCTACTTCACCGGCAGCGGCAGCCTGGTGGTCGAGGGCAATGCCTACGACTCGTGGGCTGCGACCAAGGGACTCACCGCGCTCAACAAGGGCTCCGCGGTGGATGCCGACTTCGACGGCGTGAGCAACCTGCTCGAGTACTACCTCGACGGCAATCCGCTCGCCTCGGACCACTCGATCCTGCCGGCCGTGACCCGCGACGCCACCCATCTGATCCTCACCTTCAAGCGCCGCGACGACGCGAGAGCGGATGTGAGCGCCCAGGTCGTCGAGTATGGCACGAACCTCACGGCATGGCCGCTGAGCGCGGTGCTGGGGACCGCACCCGGCACGACGACCGACGGCAATGGCGTGGTCGTGACGGTGGCGGAAAACGGCAGCAATCCGGACGACATCATGGTGAAGATCCCACGGACTCCGCACGGTGCGGGTGGCAAACTCTTCGCTCGTCTCAAGGTGACCGAGTGATCCTCTTCGTTCCGACGAATGCAATTCAGGGTGGCCGGCGGGATTCCGTCGGCCGCCTTTTAGAGTAAGCCCGATCGCCCTCACCGCCAAGCGCTGGCGCTTCCGGCAGTCAATCCAGTATCGGATTAATAGCAACGGAATACCAGAAACTCCCGGAAGGACCGGGTAGAATGGAGAGTTCTCGCGCTGCCCTGTCGCCACCGACGGACCGTTTCCAAAGACAAAAGCCCACTCCCCGATCCTCCTAAGTTCCATGCAAATCCCATCGCTCCCGTTTCTAGCCTCTTCCCGCACGACCCTTCTCACCACCAGCCTCGGCATGGCCTTGGCCGGTCACGCCGCCGCCGCGCCCATCACGTGGTCCGGTGCTTCCGGCGTCGATACCACCGCGTGGGCCGATGGCACCAACTGGGCCGGCAGTGTCGCCCCCGCCGACGATGCCACCACGGACCTCGCCATTTTCGCGCTGGCTGACTTCACCGGCAAGCAGCCGAACTCGGGCACCCGCTCGGTCACCGGCATCCAGATCGGCACCGGCGTGGCCACCGGTGCGCTCACGCTCAGCGGCAGCCAGCTCACGCTGGGAGCCTCGGGCATTGATATGAAAGCCCTGGCGGGCGCTTCGACCATTTCCGCTCCCGTCGTGCTGGGTGCCAATCAAACGTGGGCGAGCGCTTCCGCCAACAACCTCACCATCTCCGGTGTCATCAGCGGCACGGCCAACCTGACCCGCAGCGGTACCGGCATCGTCCGCTTCGAGGGCACCGCGAGCAACACCTTCACCGGCGAGCTCAACATCAGCACCCTGGGCGGCACCGGCAACATCGCCAATACCACCACCTATTTCGGCAAGACCGGCGGCGCGCTGGCCGTGCCCGCCAATACGGTGGTCACCTTTGGCAGGGGCACCACGGGCCAAGGCAACCTGGTGATGTCGGCTTCCGACCAGTTCGGCAGCGGTGTCGAACTGAAATACCTCAATGCGAACGCGCAATGGGCGCGTCTCGACCTGCGCGGCACCAGCCAGACTCTGGCGGGCCTGAGTGCGGGTGCGGTGGCGAACACCAACCAATCAGGCGCCATCGTCCAGAACCGCAGCGTGGGCAACGGCACCGCCAGCTCCCACGGCCCGGCCACGCTGACGCTTACCGGCAGCGCGGACTACGTGTTCTACGGCTACGCGCGCAGTGTGGACGGCGGCACGGTCGGCACCGACACCCTGGCGCTGACCAAGACCGGCAGCGGCAAGCAGACGCTGGTGGGCAACCAGATCACCTATACCGGGGCCACCACGGTCAGCGGCGGCACCCTGGCTTTCGCCAAGACCAGCGCGCTCAATACCTCGATCACCAATAACGCGGTGGTCGAAATCAATTCCATCACCGGCGATGACTGGATCCTCGGTGCCAGCAACACGCTTTCCGGCGCGGGCACATGGAGAAAAACCGGCGCGGGAAGGGCGACCTTCAACAGCGCCACGCTGACCACGAGCGGCAAGTTCGAGATCCAAGCGGGCAGCCTCCGCAACAACAGCAACGCGGGCAACTGGAGCGGCAGCACCGCCGACATGGACATCAGCAGCGGAGCCATCCTCGATCTGTTCGCGGATGCCATCCATGTCGATGAACTGACCGGTGACGGCATCGTTCAAAATGGATTTGGCAATACCGCCCCCAACCAGTCCGGCGCGTCGGCTTTCATCGAAAAGCTCGTCGTGGGAGTCGCCAATGGGAGTTCCACGTTCTCCGGAGTCATTCGCAACAATGCCGCAGGAACTGCGCCTGCCAGCGGCACCGCGGGCGGCGGAGTCCAACTCGAAAAGGTTGGCACCGGCAGCCTGACCTTGACGGGAACGAACACCTATACCGGCCTTACTTCGGTGAACGCCGGGCAGTTGATCCTGGACTACGGCGCGAGCACCGATGTCCTCGCCCCGACCACTCCGCTGCGGATGCAAGGAGGCGAGCTGGTGTTTCTAAATCTGGGGTCTAACAGCCCCATCTTCCCTTCGACCACGGTTGCGTCCGGCGCGACCAATGAGATCACCCGCGGCAGCGGTTACATCAGCGGTGTCGTGGATCTGGGGACCCTGTCCGCCACCGGCGGATCGGTGGATGTTTCCGATATTGCGGGAGCGCCGGGGTGGATCAAGGCCTCCGGCAATCCTTCGTCACCGGCCTTGCTCTACGGCACGGTCACGGCCAACGGCGGTGCGAGTCTGGTGGGGACGGATGCGGATGGTTTCCTGATTCAGGCGGCCACCACGAACCGGAGTCGCGGCGGCGCGGCGACCGGGGGCGGCGTCCTGCGATTGGTCGGCACCGGCACCGGCCCGAATACGCCTGGTGCTCCAGTCACGCTTGCCGCGGGAGCGGGAACCGTGACCGATGTCGAGGGCGTCTTGAATTCCTACACCGCTGCCACCGCGAGTCCGGACACCGGGATCGCCTTGAACATCGGGGCCACCAAGACCCTGCGCCTCGGCGCGGCCGGCTTCGTCTCGTCCTTCGCCGGGACCAGCCTCGCGATCTCCAATGGAACCCTCACCGCCGGTGGTGCGGACAACACCGACGGCGTGATCACGGTCAACGCGGTCAACGACATCAGCATCGGTTCGACGATCTCGAACAATGGCAGCGGCACGGTCGGCCTCACCAAAATCGGAGCCGGAACGCTGACGCTCACCGGCACCCACACCTATACCGGCACTACCACGCTGAGCGGTGGCACCTTGGATATCTCCGGGGCGAGTGGCATCCTGCCTGCCGGTGCGCCCGTGCATTTCAAGGGGGGAAGCCTCAGCATCGGATCGCAGAGCCCGACGCTCGCCTTGTCGGTGGCGGACGGGATTTCCGCAACGATCTCGGGCGCAGGGGTGGTCCTCCAGGGTGATGCCGACCTTAAGATCGGCGGCAGCGGCGCGGGCAACCAAGCGCTCGATCTGAGCGGGCTCAGCTCGTTCACCTACAACGCTCCCACCCGCTTGCTGCAAGTCGGGCCCAGCGTGGCGGGAGTGACCGCGGCTAACAAGAGCGGCACGCTCACCCTGCCTCCCTCGGCCACCATCACCACCGCCACCATCAACGTCGGCGGGGAAGATGGTAACGAACACAGTGCCGATCAGGCACAGCCCAACGCCCAACTCTACATGGGAGCTTCCACGATCCTTAACGTGGACAATCTCAGGGTCGGGCAAGAAGGCGGCGTTCGTTCCACGCTTGCCTTCAAGAGTGGCACTGCCAATCCGGTCCTCACCATCCGGGGGGCTGCGGGCGGATCCAGCCGCGCCAACATCTCCGTCGGGAAGGCACACGACGTTTACACGGTGCCCTTCTCCACCATCGACCTCGTCACCGGAGTCACTGGCACGAGCACCCTGGACGCCATGGTGAACACCCTGGATGTCCACTTCGGGACGACGGGCAACAACTCCGGCAGCACGTTCCTGATGGGGGCCGGCACGCTGGATGCCACCACCCTCCGCCTGGCCAACGTTTACGCCGGGACTCACAACAACACGATCACCGGCACGTTCACGACCGGCGGCGGCACGGTGAAGGCCAGCAGCCTGGTCTTCACCAATGACGCGGGCGGCAACGGCCAAGCGACGGGCGTCTTCAACCTCAACTCCGGCTCCACGCTCAGGGCCGCCTCGGTGACGCCTGGGAACGGAGCTGGCAAGACGCTCAACTGGAACGACGGCACCATCGCCAACTACGATGGCTCCACCGACCTGACGATCGCCTCCGGCATCACGATTGCCTTGGCGACCGCTGGCACGCACGCCTTCAACATCGAAACGGGCCGCACCGGCAGCGTCGCCAGCGTCCTGTCCAATGCGGCCGCCGCCACCGGCACGCTTGCCAAGACGGGAGCGGGCATCCTCACCCTCACCGGCGCGAGCACCTACAGCGGTACCACCACGGTGGACGGCGGCACCTTGCGCGCGAGCAACGCCACCGGCTCCGCCACCGGCACCGGCGCAGTCTCCATCAATACCACCGCCACCTTTGGTGGCACCGGTGCGGTGAGCGGCGCGGTCACCGTCAACTCCGGCGGCACCCTGGCTCCCGGCACTTCCATCGAGTCGCTGGCCACCGGCGAGCTGACCTTGGCCGCCGGCTCGACCTTCGCCGTCGAGTACAGCTCCAGCGGCGCGCCGACCACCGACGTGGCCAATGTCACCGGCAATGTCACGCTCGCCGGCAGCCTGAGCCTGACCGACCTGGCCGCCGTGCCCATCGGGATCACGCTCGGGAACAAGCTGACGATCATCACCTACAGTGGCACCCTCACCGGCACCTTTGCCGGCCTGCCGGAAGGCGCGACCGTCACCTCCGGGGCAAACGCCTTCATCGTCCGCTACGCCGATGGTAACGCGGTCACGCTGGAATCCACCAACGCGGTCGCAAACCCGTACGACTCGTGGGCTTCCTCCAAGGGACTCACCGCGCTCAACAAGGGCTCCGCGGTGGATGCCGACTTCGACGGCGCGAGCAACCTGCTCGAGTACTACCTCGACGGCAATCCGCTCACCTCGGACAGCTCGATCCTGCCGGCCGTGACGCGCGACGCCACGCATCTGATCCTCACCTTCAAGCGCCGCGACGACGCGAGAGCCGATGTGAGCGCCCAGGTGGTGGAGTACGGCACGAACCTCACGGCATGGCCACTGAGCGCGGTGCTGGGGACCGCACCCGGCACGACGACGGACGGCAATGGCGTGATCGTGACGGTGGCGGAGAACGGCAGCAATCCGGACGACATCACGGTGAAGATCCCACGGACTCCGCACGGCGCCGGCGGTAAACTCTTCGCTCGTCTCAAGGTGACCGAGTGATCCTCTTCGTTCCGACGAATGCAATCCAAGGTGGCCGGCGGGCTTTCGCTGGCCGCCTTTTTCTGCAAAAATGTGGCAATAAAGTGAAAAAAGTGTGCAGTTAAACCCGATTCAGTGACCTTTTCCGTGATCCTCATGCATCCGCTCCTCCGCCTGCTCGCTTGTGCCACGCTGCCGTCGCTGGCCTTGGCCGCCGCTCCTGACATCGTTCCTGCCGTTCGCTCGTGGACTCCAGCTGCGGGAACCCTCGATGCGGGTCATGCCACCGTCGAAATCGATCCGGCGCACGCCGCCGCGCTCTCCGCGACGGCCGCGGTGATCCGTGAGGACCTCGCCGCACTCCAGGCTCCGGGCAAGGCGGCGGCAGGGAAGGGCACCGTCTTGTTCCTTACGCTCGGCGGCGATGCGGCCCGGCCGGAAGGCTACACCGTGGAAGTCGCGGATCGCATTACCATCCGCGGTGCCACGCCGGCCGGGGTCTTCCTCGGCTCGCGCAGTGTGCTGCAATTGCTGCGGCAGTCGCCGGAGCTGCCGAAGGGCACGATCAGCGATTGGCCGGACTACAAGGGCCGCATGCTGATGCTCGATGTGGGCCGCAAGGCTTACCCGATGTCCGCGCTCAAGGACTTCATCCGCCTGATGGCCTGGTACAAGATGAATGAGCTGCACCTTCACCTGAGCGACGAGGCCTTCGGCGGGACCTATGCTGCCTTCCGCGTGGAGAGCAAGACGTTCCCGGGACTCGCGGCGAAGGACCTCCACTACACCGCGGCCGACATCCGCGAGTTGCAGGATTTCGCGAAGGCCCGCGGCATCGTCATCACGCCGGAGATCGACATGCCCGGCCACGCGCGCTGCTTCACGAACTACTGGCCGGAGATCACGCTGAAGGGCTACCCGGACTACATGGACGTCACGAATCCGAAGACGATCGAGGTGATGAAGAAGCTGCTGGATGAAATGATCCCGCTGTTCGATGCGCCGGACTTCCACATCGGCACGGACGAGTATCGCGTCAGCGGCCCGCGCAAGGACGAGCTGCACGAGGGCTTCCGCCAGTTCATCAATACGATGAACGCGCATGTCCGCTCGCGCGGGAAGAATTGCCGGATCTGGTCGGGCTTCGAGCACATGGGCGGCACCACCCAGATCGATCCCACGGTGATCATCGACATGTGGGAGACGGACGATGCGAAGGGCCAGATCGCGAAGGGCCACCCGATCATCAATTCCAACCACGGCCGCACCTACCTCGTGCCCGGCGCGCACTACTATGGCATTAGTAGAGCGGGGATCTATCAGGGCTGGGAGCCGTGGATGGTGAGCGGCGACATGGCCAAGAACCCGGCGAAGGACGATCCGAAGCTGCTCGGCGGCAAGCTCCACGTGTGGTTCGACCAGGGGCCGACCGGCTGGACGCTGACCGAGGTCGGCGAGGACACGCTGACGGGCATGCACGTCTTCTCCGAGAAGCTGTGGGGGACCAAGGGGTCGCCGGATTACAAGGCTTTCACCGAGCGTGCGGGCAAGACCTTGCCGGTGCCGGCGGTCACGCTGCTCGACCGCATCGCGGCTGGGAAGAATGGCGTGCTGCTCGACCTGCCGCGCGAGGTGAGCCTGAAGAACGAGTCGTCGGTGATCCCGCTGCCGCTGGCCAAGGCAGAGCGCGGCGACCTCGAGTCGCCGTGGACGCTGACCATGGAAGTCCGCCGCACGGCCGACACCAAGGGCCGCGGCGTCATCATCTCGTCCGACCTCGCCGAGATCTGCGCGAACTATACGCGCCAGGAAGAGATCACGGTCACCGATCCCAACGGCCAGAAGAGCAAGAAGAAGCTCGCCTTCCAAGGCATCTCCACCTTGCGCGCCGCCGGCACCCTGGAAGGGAATGGCACGCCGGGGAAATCCCGCGTCGCCCATGACACGGCGAAGTCGTCTAACAAGATGCTGCCGCTCAATGAATGGGTGACCCTCACGGTGGTCGGCGAGACCGGCCGCAACACGATGTGGCTGAATGGCGAGAAGATCGGTGAATCCGGAAACCAGCTTGTCTGTCCGCTGCGCCAGCTCGGCGGCGGGGCAGGGGAGTCCTTCGTCGGCAGCATCCGCAAGCTGCGGGTGATCAACCGCGTGCTCACCCCGAAGGAGATCGGCCGCGCCGCGGGACTCGACATTCCCGACAACCAAGCCGCGAAGGCCAAGGTCACGGCGACCGCCTCGGATACCGCCCATGCTTTCACTCCCGACCTGGCGACCGATGAAGACCCGAAGAGCCGCTGGTCATCCGGCCCTACCCAGGCACCGCAGTCGCTGGCGATCGACCTCGGCCGTAGCGCCACTTTCAACACCGTGGCGATCGATTGGGAAAGCGCGACGCCCGGCGAGTATCACGTGGAGGTTTCGGCCGATGGCGAGAAGTGGAAGGACGTCTTCACCGGCAAGGCCGAGCCGGGCCGGACGACGGCGCGCTTCGCGAATGCCAGCGGCCGCCACGTCCGCATCGTGATGAGCAAGCCGACGACGCCCTGGGGCTACTCGATCCACGAGGTGGAAGTCCTTCACGCGAAGAAGCCGTGAGACGCTGGCTCGCTGGCATCACCCGCATGGCGGCGATCTCGCTGATCGCCGCTTTCTCTCTGCCCGCGATGGGGCAGGCGGAACCTTATCCCGCGGCTGCGGCCTTGGTCGCATCGCCCGGTGGCACGACCTATCATGTCGATCCGGCGAAGGGCGACGACACCCGCGATGGCACCAAGCCGGACACGGCGTGGAAGAGCTTCGTGCGGGTCAACGGGCTGAAGCTGGCCGCGGGCGACCGGGTGCTGGTGGCACCGGGCGTGCACGAGCTTTCTCTAACACCTCATGCGGCGGGCACGGCAGAGAAGCCGGTGGTGATCCGTTTTCTCCGCGGCGTCCACGAGTTTGCGGTGGGGCGATCGTTGCGGCGGCCGTGGCATATTTCGAATGCCAGCGACGCGCCCGACGTGCCGAAGCCGATGGCGATCCTCGTCGAGGATTCGCGGCACTTACAATTCGAAGGTGCGGGGCCTGCAGGCAAGGATCGTAGCCTACTGCTGATGGGCGGGCGGATGATCGAGTTCGTGAACAGCCACTCGCAGGACATCGGCTATCGCGGTCTCGCCTTCGACCTCAAGCGGCCGACGGTGTCGGAGTTTCGCGTGGAGGAGGTCGCGGCCGACAGCGCCGTGATCCGGATTGCGGAGGGCTCGACCTTCGCCATCGACGGCGGCAAGTTCCGCTGGACCGGCGACATCGGCAGCGGGGGAGTGATGGTCCAACAGGCAATCCCGGAGGAAGGCCGGGCGTGGCGGGTCGGCATCGACTGGGATCCTTTTTCAACAGCGACCGCGACCAGCGTCGGCGAAGGCAAGGTCCGGCTGGTGTGGGACAAAGGGAACTTCGGAATGACCAAGGGCCGGCAGTTCCAGTTCCGCCACATCTTCCGCGACTCCGCGGGCGGCTTCAACCAGCGCTGCAAGAACATCTCATTCCGCGACTGCACCTTTCACGCCCTGACGAACATGGGCATCATCAGCCAATTCACCGAGAACATCGCTTTCCAGCGGGTCGAGTTCGTCCCGCCGCCGGGCACCATCCGCA
This sequence comes from Luteolibacter arcticus, assembly GCF_025950235.1. Lineage (NCBI taxonomy): Bacteria > Pseudomonadati > Verrucomicrobiota > Verrucomicrobiia > Verrucomicrobiales > Verrucomicrobiaceae > Neoluteolibacter > Neoluteolibacter arcticus. The sequence goes on from NZ_JAPDDT010000025.1 coordinate 20,635, forward strand.
CGTGCCCGTGCTGGGCGGACGCGCTGCATTTCTCCGGCTGCAAAGGCCGGCTCACGGTCGAGGACTGCCGCTTCTCCGGCCTGCAGGATGATGCGATCAATGTCCACGGCACCCACCTGCGGATCATTGGCAAGACGACGGACAACCAACTGCACCTGCGCTTCATGCAGCCGCAGACTTATGGCTTCGCGGCCTTCATGCCGGGCGATGAGATTGCGGTGATCAGCCACGCCAGCCTGCGCGAGCTTCCTGATAACCCGCGCCGCAAGGTGACGGCGATCGAGCCGAAGGCCGGCAGCAATGGCAAGGACTGGCTGCTCACGCTCGATGGTCCGGCTCCGGCCTTCGGCACCGATGATGTGGTGGACAATGTCACGTGGTATCCCGAGCTGATCGCGAAGAACAACCGGGTCGAGATGGCCTCGTGCCGCGGCTTTCTTATCACCACGCGGGGCAAGTCGCTGGTGGAGGGCAATACCTTCCACCGCTGCACGATGCCCGGGATCCTGATCGAAGACGATGCCAATGGCTGGTTCGAGTCGGGGCCGATCCGCGATCTAACGGTTCGCGACAATCGCTTCATCGGCTGCGGGATTGAGATCAGCCCGAAGACCCGCACGCCGGAGCAGCCGGTGCACGAGAATGTCCGCCTGCTTGAAAATCAGTTCGATGGCGGCGGGATCTCCGTGCACTCGGTTGGCGGCCTGACGCTCCGCGGCAATAAGTTCACCGGCAAGGAAGCGATCTCGCTGCATCACTGTACGGACGTGAGCCGCTGAGAAGCGTCGACATTCTGTCGACACGGCGTGGACAGGATGTCCACGCTCCTTATCCGTGGCAGCGCCAATTCCGCCAGCGGAGTTTGAAAGCGGGTATGGAGAAAGCGGGTATGGGTCTTCCTGCAAGCGAGTATGGGTTTCGGGATGAGCTCTCGCGTATGATGGGGAATCCCGTCGGAGATCAGGTCGAGAAGCCAGGCCATGGGCGATCCTGATTTCAGGCCAAGCGTTCGACGGTCACGGGAGAGCGGTTTTTTCCGAAAGAACGGAACGGTTTTCGGTAATCAAGAGTGAGAGATGAAATGTCCGCCCGCCCATCCGCAGGAGCATCCTGTCGCGCCGATCACGCGCCACCAGGGAGTATGGTCCGGCGACATGCAGTCGCTGATCTCGCCGAAAACTGTCCGACCAAGCCTCCTTCAGCATTCCGCAGCCTGATGACTTCCATCCATCGACATTCCCTGAGAAATGATTGCCGGTTGAAGGACCAAGGCAGGGGACAAGGGGCGGGACGCCCCTTGAACGGACTGGGGCAAGATGCCCCAGCTACATTTTTCAGACAGGCATGGAGAGGAGCCTTTGTTGCGTTCTTCGCGGTTACTTTGCCCCTCGTTGCCCACGGGGAGATCCGCTATGGGCGGGACATTCGGCCGATCCTCTCGGACAAGTGCTTTTTCTGCCACGGCCCTGACCCGAAGACGCGCGAGGAGGACCTGCGGCTGGACATTCGCGAGGAGGCCATCGAGGCGAAGGCATTCGTGCCGGGAAACCCGGAGAAGAGCCGGCTAATCAAGTTCATCAATGCCACGGATGAGGATGACTTGATGCCGCCGCCGGAGAGCCACAAGACGCTGACGCAGGCAGAGAAGCAGCTTCTTCAAGACTGGATCAAGGCGGGTGCGGAGTATGAACCGCACTGGGCCTACGCGGCTCCCAATCGCGAGCCGAACCAGACGATCGACAGTCTGGTGGCGCGGGACTTGGAAGCGCGGAAGCTGGGGTTTTCGCCGCCGGCGGATCCGACGACGCTGCTGCGTCGCTTGCACTATGATGTGATCGGTTTGCCGCCGACGCCGGAGCAGGTGGCGGCATTCCAGCAGGCCCATGCGAAGGACCCCGAGGCGGCGATCCGCGGGGTGGTGGAGCAGTTGCTCGCCTCGCCTCATTTCGGCGAGCGGATGGCGGTGGGATGGCTGGATGCCGTGCGCTACTCCGATACCGTGGGCTACCACGGCGATCAGGAGCGCTCGGCTTCGCCCTATCGCGACTACGTCATCGACGCCTTCAATTCCGACAAGCCCTTCGATCAATTCACCATCGAGCAGATCGCCGGCGACCTGTTGCCCGAGGCCACGCTGTCGCAGAAGGTCGCGGCTTCGTACAACCGCCTCAACCAGCTTTCCGAGGAAGGCGGCATCCAGGACGCCGAGTATCTGGCGAAGTATCAGGCGGAACGGGTGCGCACGACGTCCGCCGCTTGGCTGGGATCGACGATGGCTTGCTGCGAGTGCCACGATCACAAGTTCGATCCCTTCACCGCGAAGGATTTCTATTCGTTCGCCGCTTACTTCAGCGACATCCTGGAACGAGGCGCGTGCAACAATGACGGCAAGTATCAGGAAGACCTGGGGAAATGGACGTCGCAGGGCATCGCTTTCAACGAATGGGGGCCGCTGCTTCCGGTGCCCTCGGCGGAGCAGAGCGCGCGGGTCCAGCAAGTCGATGCGGAGCTCGGCCGCCTGCGCCAGCAGCATGAGAGCCGCGGTGGTGTGGACCCGCGGGAACTCGATGCATGGATTTCCAAGCAACGGGCGATGCTGGCTTCGAAGGCGCCGTACGATGCGCCGCTGCTGGATGAGACCTTGCCCAATCCCGCGTCAATCGATCAGCCCGGATTCGTGGACCGTGCCGCCGCGCCGGTGCAGGCCGGCACGCACTCGCGCAAGCAGGAGTCCACGGGGCTGGTCCAGCACATCGCCACGCTGAAGAAGCCGGTGACGGTTCGCGAGAAGGACGAGCTGTATGTGTGGGTCTATCTCGACCGGGCCAAGCCGACCAAGGCCTTGATGCTGCAGGCGAACGTGGCCGGCGATTGGTCGCACCGCGCCTACTGGGGCGATGATGCGATCAGCTATGGCAAGGGTGGGCCAACCACTGCCTACCATCACGCGGGCAAGCTGCCGCGCGCCGGTGGCTGGGTCCGGCTCACCGTGCCGGCCGCTGCGATGGGGCTGCCTGCGGGGTCCGTGGTCGGCCAGCTCGCCTGCACCCAATTCGGCGGCCTGATTTACTGGGACAATGTCGGCATTCACACCAGCGATCCCGCGCTGCGCATGAGCCATCTGCCGGCGGAGGCCATCGCACTGCTGCAAGCCGCAGCACCGGACAAGGCCAAGCTGGCGACGATCTATCAGCAGACGACACCGGCGTGGCAGAAGCTCGCGGGTGAGATCGCGACCTTGGAAACCGAGCGGACGAACCTTCTGAAATCGGCACCCACCGTGCCGATGACGATCTCGGCGAAGCCGCGCGAGATCCGGCTGCTCGACCGCGGCGATTGGCAGGACAAGTCCGGGCCGATCGTCGATCCTGCGCCGCCCGCTTTCCTCACCGCGGCGGCTCCACCCGCCACCGGACGTGCGACCCGCCTCGATCTCGCGCGCTGGATCGTCCGCAAGGACAACCCTCTAACAGCTCGCGTGTTCGTCAACCGCCAGTGGGCGCGGCTCTTCGGCACCGGCCTGTCGAAGGACACCGGCGACCTGGGGTTGCAGGGCGAATATCCGGTCCATCCCGAGCTGCTCGATTGGCTGGCCGTCGAGTTCATGGAGAACCGCTGGAGCGTGAAGCACGTGATGCGCTCCATCCTGCTGTCGCGGACCTATCAGCAGGCGAGCACGCCGTCGCCCGCGCTGGCGGAGAGCGATCCGCAGAACCGCCTGCTGGCCCGCCAGAGCCAGCTTCGTTTGCCGGCGGAACTCATCCGCGACAACGCGCTCGCCGTGTCCGGACTGCTCAACCCCGCGATCGGCGGACGGAGCGCCAAGCCCTATCAGCCGGCGGGCTACTATCGCCATCTCAACTTCCCGGAACGCGAGTACCAAGCGGACAAGGGCGCGCAGCTCTACCGGCGCGGCCTCTACACGCACTGGCAGCGGACCTTCCTGCACCCGATGCTCAAGGCCTTCGATGCGCCGACACGCGAGGAATGTTCCCCCGAAAGGACCTCGTCCAACACCCCGCTCCAAGCGCTGAACCTGCTCAACGACCCGTCTTTCAACGAGGCCGCGCGCGTCTTGGCCACCCGCTTGCTGACGGAGAAGGAAGGCGAGAATCAACTGGTGGCCCGCGCCTGGTTGCGCTGCCTGAGCCGGCCGCCGACGGCCGAAGAACTCCGGATCCTCGGCGAGTTCCATGCCCAGGAGCTGGCTCGCTTCAACTCCACTCCGGCGGCCGCCGCGCAGTTGCTAGCTATCGGCGAGCTACCCGCCGCCAAGGAAATTCCCCCGGCCCGGCTTGCCGCCGCGACCTCGCTGGCCCGTGCGATCCTCAACCTTCACGAAGCCATCACCCGCTACTGAAACCGAGATCAGAGTCTTTGGTTGAGTGTTGAGAGTTCAGAACCCGTTGCAGCGCGGATTGCTCCTCACCAACTATCAACTCTCAACCATAAGCTCTCAACTTCCCCGCCATGTTCCACGATTCCTCTCGCCGCACCTTCCTCGGTCATGGCTTGACCGGCCTCGGGTCGATCGCCCTCTCGCGACTTCTGGCCGCCGATCTCGCCGGAGGCTTGGCGACGCCCACCCACCAGGCGAAGGTGAAGCGCGTCATCTTCCTCAGCATGTCCGGCGGGCCGTCGCACTTGGAATCCTTCGATTTCAAGGCCAAGCTGCGCGAGCTTCATGGCAAGCCGATGCCCGAGTCCTTCACCAAGGGCCAGCAGCTGGCGCAGCTCCAGGGGAAGGCGCTCAACTGCATGGGCGCGCAGCATGATTTCTCCCGCCACGGCAAATGCGGCATGGAGATCTGTAATATCTTCCCCCACATCGCGAAACACGCGGACGAGATCGCGGTGATCCGGTCGATGCATACCAAGCAGATCAACCACGATCCCGCACAGACGTTCTTGAACACCGGCTCGATCATTCCCGGCCGGCCATCGATGGGGTCCTGGGTGCTGTATGGGCTCGGCAGTGAAAGCCAGAACCTGCCGGGCTTCGTGGTGCTCACCAGCGTCGGGGGCGGCCAAGCCCAGCCGATTTCGTCACGGCAGTGGAGCAGCGGCTTCCTGCCCGGGCACCTGCAGGGAGTGGAATTCCAATCGGCCGGCGATCCGGTGCACTATGTGCGCACCCCGCCGGGCAACACCGCGGAGTCCCAGAAGAACCTCATTCAAACGGTGAACCGGCTCAACCAACTGAACTCGCAGAAGACCCGCGACCCGGAGGTGGCCACGCGGATCGAGCAGTACGAACTCGCCTTCCGCATGCAGGCGTCGGTGCCGGAGCTGATGTCGAACCACGGTGAGTCGAAGGAGACGCTGGAGATGTATGGCTGCACCCCGGGCGATGGCTCATTCGCGTCGAATTGTCTGCTGGCACGCCGGCTCGCCGAGCGCGGCACCCGCTTCATCCAGCTCTATCACCGCGGGTGGGACCACCACGGCGGCATCAAGAACGGCATCGCCACCACCGCGAAGATCGTCGATCAGGCGACCTCCGCGCTGCTCACCGATCTCAAGCAGCGCGGCATGCTGGAAGACACGCTGGTGGTTTGGGGCGGGGAATTCGGCCGCACCCCAATGGCCCAAGGCGATGGGCGTGATCATCACATCAAGGCATTCTCCATCTTCCTCGCCGGTGGCGGGATCAAGGGCGGCAAGGTGCATGGCGAGACCGATGAACTCGGCTACGGCATCGTCCGCGATCCGGTCTCCGTGCATGACCTGCACGCGACCCTGCTGCACCTGTTAGGGCTGGATTTCCAGCGCTTCACCTACCGCTACCAAGGCCTCGACCAGAAGCTGACGGGGGTAGAGCCCGCGTCGGTGATCCGGCAGGTGCTGGCGTAGGCGGGCGGGACCTCAGAGGTTCTCGGCGGGGGCCGCGGACTTGCGGGCGCGGTAGGCAGCCTGCTTGTGGGCATTCGAGCAGTAGCTTGCCTGGCGTCCCCCATTGCCACGCGCCGGCGCGGTGAAGAGCTGGTGGCACCACTCGCAGCGCCTTTTGACCGATCGGTCGGAGGCGGTGGTCGGGATTGGACTCGGGTTTGTAGTGGCCACTGGTCGGCTATTGTAGGGGTAGAACCCTACAAGGCAATACCGGGATCGCGGGGGGACGCAAAAAATTGCCTCCTCTCCTCGCAAGGCGCGAGCTTGTCCAATGGCGACGGGACTTTCTCAAGCGGTATTTCACCATTGCTCATTTTCGTGACGGGATTCCCGCGGGCGATCAGGGCGGCGGCGGCAGACCGAGCCAGAAGCTCTTCGGGCGATGGAAGGGGGCGGGGATGCATGGGTTCGGCTTTCGGGCTAACTTGTAGTCAGGTTATATTGATAAGGTGGCGGTTTGGATATTTTAAGGAGAAGAGGTTAGAGGGTTGATAAAGATAAGGGATGGAGCAGCCATCGCTTGACTAACAGAATGCGGGTGGCGTTGCATTCTTCACGAGAAGTCGACCCTGGTCCCCCTAGGCTTCTTCACGCTCATGCGGGCTCCTCTCTCTCGAATGGAAGAGGCTTGGAGCCCGTCAGGCTATCAATACCCCCGTTCCTCCCCCCCTATGAAATTCGAGTGCAGCAACAACGAGTTTGCGGAAAAGATCAGTGAGCTCCTGGCCGAGGGTTTCGGCATCACGCCATTCTTGGGCAGCGGCTGTTCCGCTGCTTCCGGGATCATGATGGGCCAGGAATTCACCGACTATCTGGGGCATGCGGTCTATATCTGCGTCGGAGGAAAGGGCGGGAAGGGGGAGGCGCGGTGGGACATCGCGAAAAAGGGCTGGCCGGAAACTCCGAGCGAGAGCGAGATCGCGGAAGCGCGGGTCTGGGTCGCCGACCGGTTCGACACGGTGATCAAGGAGTACGGCATGCGCGCGCTCTACGACCCAGAGAAGCGGGTCACCGATTGCCGGCTGGACGGCACGGTTTCCTCGCCGGAGCTGTTCGCCAAACTTTTCAGTGCCCCGACGGTTCCTCCATTCCTGCGCTCGCCGGTGTTGAAGACGGAGGATGCTTCGGTGCGTTCCTTCCAAGAGAGGATGATGGGCAAGAAGAAAGCGAACGAGCGCATCATCTTCACCCACTCGAAATCCGAGACCTCCCATGCCGCCATCTGCGAGATGGCCATCCGGGCGCTCTCGGACTGGCGCGCGACCCTCCATTTCATTGCGATGCTCCGCTACGTGAAGACGGTGAGCGGGAGTCGCCTGAGCATCGGCGATGTGGATCTTTCCGTGATCGACCGTTTCAACGTTCACATCACCAAGAACCGGAAGCCGAACCTGACCCACCAGATGATCGCGCAGCTCGCCATGAGCGCGCGCATCCGCATCATCCTCACGACCAATTTCGACCGGCTGATCGAGAACGCCTTCGAGTCCTTCGGACGCCCGGTGTCGAACATCCCGGTGGGGATCCACGGCGGGCTGCCGCATCCGGACCTGGTGCATGCTAACGACTGCCTCGTGAAGCTCCACGGCGACTGTCACGAAACGCGCGCGGACTACTCGCTGGATGACCCCCCCTCCGGGGAGGACAAGCGCCGATTCTTCCACTACGTCCGCGGGGACTATCCGGATTCGGACGATGCCTCGGGGTCGCACCGTTATATCCCCAGCCAGCTCCTCGTCGTCGGCTACTCGGGCTCCGACCGCCGGTGCAACGACATGATCAAGTACGTCCTGGATTCGGACGAGCGGGCGAAGATCTATTGGGTCTGCCACAGCAAGCGCGACATCGAGCGCCTGAGTGGCAGCTTCAACGAGAGCGACTACACGAGCGACCGGATCATCGCGACGCAGACGGAGCGGCCCGACCTGCTGCTCTACGATATCTATCAGAAGCTCAATCTCACGCTGCCGAGCCCGGGAGTCACCTATCACTTCCCGGACCGCGTGATTCCCGCGAGGTCGCCCTTGCCGAAGGATGAGGACCTGCGGGTGGCGGAGGGTGATGCGGAGACGATCGAGGGACTGCTCTCCACGAAGCACGAGGATCACCGGGGGGCGATCGTCATCCTGAAGGGGAAGTCCGGGGTGCTGACGGTGATTCACCAGACCTTCGAGCTGCTGCGGACGAAGGGGAAGCATCGCATCTGGCTGGAGCTGGAGGATTTCTCGGATGCCGCTTCGGTGGGTGCGGAGATCCGCACCGGGGTGTCCGTGCGGACGGGTTCCCTGCCGCTGGGCCACCTCAAGCCGCTGCCGCGGGCGATCATCGATCGGGAGGCCAACCCGGGCGCGACGAAGGTGCAGAGGGAGAAGAAGTCCGCCGACATCATCGAGGCCTGGAAGACCTACTTCAGCGAATCCTGCAAGGAGCTGGGCATCACCGCGGGGATGTGGACGGTAGGTCTCTACGGGCGCAATGGGGCGGGCGGTTGCTCAGGGTGGGACGGGATTCACAAGACCTGGGAAGCCGAGGAGTATGAGGAGCTCCAGGAACTCATCCGCGGTCTTTCCAAGGCCGGGTTCAACATCCTGTATGCGCCCTACACGAGGGAAAGGGACGCCAGGGACAAGGAGCGGTTGGCCACGCTTGATGAGCTGCGGGTCACGCCGAGCAAGTGGGTTCAAGACAACGAGATTAGGGAAAATCTGCCACGGCCTGCCTGGGATAGCATCTCGCCGGATGTGACGCCGCTCGTCATGGACGATCCTGTGCCGGGCGAGAACGTGTTCATTCACCAATGCCGGTACCGGCAGCCCAAGCAGCTCAATATGGAGCGCGTGATCCGTGAGGTGAGCGCGCACATTCTAGAACTCCACACGGGAGTGGATGGGACCGGCGGCCTCGGCTACAAGAAGATGGACCGGGACCGGTGGCTGGAAGGCGTGCGAGCGCTCTACTCCGCCACCCTCTTCCGCCAGTCCCGTCACTTCTCCGCCTTCATCAACGACGCGGTCTATCGCTGCCCGAACCAGTTCAATACGGATCGTGACGACAATGATGAGACGCGTCAGGCCACCATCCAGAAGTGGATCGGGGATCTGAAGGAATACGGGGTGTTTTACACGAAGCCGGGCGGATTCGCGTGGGCCTACCGGGACGTCCGCCTCGGGATCCGGAATGTGATCCATACCCTCCACTTCGATCCTGGCATCGCGAAAGCCGGTAGATTCATCCGGATGCGGAACTTCACGCCCGGCTGCCATTTCTATATCGGCGAGTGGTATGCCAAGGCCCACCGGGTGACACGCCATCCCCTGCCGATGATCGAGGGCCTGCACCACTTCTTCGAGTCGATCCGGACGCTTCCCGACTTTGGCTCGCTGTATACGGGGAAGGCCGATGTGGGAGACGGGCACACGGTGGAGGTAAGGGAGGCGCTTTTTGCGAGCCGCCGGAAGATGATCTTCTTCGGTGCCATCATCGCGCTGCTGAATCTGCTCAAGAATGGAGAGTCCAGCCTTAGGTACTGGGCTTCGATCCCGCTCCGCAGGTCGATGTTTTCTCCGGGCGAGGCGGACAAGGTTTTGAAGCAAATCGCGGAGGTCATGGCGTTCATCTTCGACGCCGAGATTGTCGCGAAGGTGAATCATCCCGCCAACTTCGGGCTGCTGGATCTTGGCAAGGTCGCTTGGTCCCGTCTTGCGTCGCTCTATCAAGGCCTGCCGGAGGAGGGTAAGCCGGACCCGTCAGGCGGATCGAAGAATGACTTCGCCGTCGAAAGGGTGGGTCTGACCCTCGAACAGATGAACGTGAATCCGCGGGGGGTGGATTACTATGCCTGGACGCTCCTGGACGATGTGGCAAGGGAGCTCCGGTATATCGAGAAGCGCATCGCCTCGGACTACCGGGTGACGGATATTCCGTTCCAGAAGAGCATCCCAGCGACGGGCCGATTCACGTATGAGTTCGACGGGAACTCGGCTGTTTCCGCGTGGGCTGCGGGGAAGATTTCGGGGCTCCTCAGGGGCGTCGGCATCCTGAATTCGGCAGCGATCAAAGAAAGCTTCGCAGGAGGTCCCGCGAAGATGTTTTGCCTCGATTCCAGAATTTTCGAGATCGTCGATTTGATCCAGAAGGAGCGTGCCTCCACGAAGGCCTCCGACGCGACGGAGACCCCGCTTTCACGGAAAATCCGCAAGGTGATGGAAGGGGTGAACTTCGCGTTCCTGCTGAAAGAGGATGCATGTGTCGCCAATCCGCATGAGATCAACCTCTTCATCCAGTCGCTGGTGGAGTGGGCATTCCTCTACATCCGGCGGGCGAAGAAACTCTACCGAGCCCGGGTAACTCCCCCCAGTGTACAGGCGGACGGAGAGGTCTCGATCGAAGACTACCAAGGGTGCTTCCTTACCTCGACGGTCTTTTGTTATATGGCGATCAACCTGTGCCGGTTGCTGCCGCCTGCCTATGCGGAGTCTGCCGCCAAGGAGCAGGCGAAGGCCCAGGCCATCTATGGTCTGGCGCTCGGGCACCTGGGGAGATTCCGCGAAGCATACCGCCGGCTGGGGGAAGCCCGTGTCCTCTGCCGCTCCATGAAATCGGAAGATGGCATCGTGCTGCTCGGCATCGCGGAGCTGAGGCGGGCCGAAGTCCTCTGCTTGGAGGCCCGCGAGTACGGAGCGGTGCTCCGGTGGCTGCTCACACGGCCGGAAGGGGAGACTGTGGAGGACGAGGAAAAGAAGTTCGCCGGGATGACCGAGGAACAGAAGAAAAGCGCGATCGAGAAACAGAAGAAGATCGCCACCGAGGAAGAGCAGATGCTGCTTGGGAAGGTCTTCCGGGAGCACGTGGAGCATCACGAACTCTCCTCGCTGGATCGCAAACCTCCCTCGGATGAAGTGATCCAATCGGTGGTCGATCTTCTCTCCGAGAATGGAGAGAGGGAGGCCGGAGAGAAACTGGCGGCCTGGGTCGAGGGGGCCAGGAAGACGCGTGATGGGAAGGTCGCGGGAGTGAAGGACTCATTCCCGATCAATCCGAAGGCGATGGGCAACATCCTGCACCGGAGGGGACTGTCCCTCTCCCAACAGGACTTCACGAACGCCCCTGAGAAAATCCGGGAAACGGCGGAGAAGCTGAACCGTGTCTTGCAAGCGAAGATCGGGGATGCGTGGCGCTGCCTGGAGGAGAGCCGGCGGGGCTTCTCCGGCAGGACGCACTCGTCGCGTTGGTGGGGTCGCCTCTACTCCATGGAGCTGCGGGTCTTCGGGGAAGCAGGTCTCGCGATCAAGCACGCGGCTGACTACCCGGCTCCGCTGGAATGGTACCGGATGCTGCCATGCCGGAACCGCAGGGATCTGGCACAGCACCTCGACAAGATCTGGCGCGCGGGCATCGCCGTCGCCGGAGACGGGCCGGTGGAAGACCGCTACTACCGGCTCAAGGTGACGTATATCTACCTCTTCGCCTTGACGCTGGGAGACGTGCGACAGCCGGAGCTTGAGAACTCCGCGGAAAGCTATCTCGACCACCTGCGGCTCACCCGGGACGAGGTGAGGACGGGCGTCCGCGAGGTGCTCAAGTTCCTTGAGAAGGAGTTTCCGGGACGGAAGGATGAAAATCCGGAGGATGAAAAACCCAAGGACGAAGGAGCCGTGGTTGGAGGAGCTCCGGTTGGAGGATCCGTTGGTAAAGGCACCAAGCCGGAACCCTACGGCTTGCCCTATCTGCTCGAAAAGGAACGGGAGATGGAAGATGGCGGGATCAAGCCCAAGAAGACACCCGAGAGCGATCGCGAGAAGATCCGAAAGAACAGGGACGACATTACCCACAAGGATCTCTTCGGACCGGAACCCGAGGATCTCGACCACTCCTACTTCCTCATCATCGTCAAGAAGGCCTTGCGGATGGAGATCGATGTAAGGAAGTGAGATGCCGTCCCGAGGGGCGACTAGCGCCAGCCCGGCACGCAAGTGCCGGGTTGGCGGGGCGGATGTGAACGGGTCGTGTTGGATCCTCCGGCAAGCCGCAGCTCTGCTTGCGGCTGACGGCGACGGCGTGGTAGGCGTTACTTTCCCGCGCTAGTGAAGTTCACCGCGATGTCCGCTTCGTTGTCCTTCCAGCGGACGGTCGAAAAGCGGCGGCGTTTCTGCGGAACAGCATCCGCTACGGGGAGTACGAAACGGCACTGAAGTGGTACGATAGCTTCGTCTCACCGGCGTGGAAATCCGCGCTGGTCGATGCGCAGCGGGATGCGATGAACGGGATGAAGAAGGATGCCGCGACGGAGCAGGAGAGTCGCTGAGAGGCTGCCTGGAAAACATCTTTGCACCCGCGTTTCCTTGAGATTCCGTATGGGGAAATCAAGGGAACGGGCGGGACGCCCATTCAACGGACTCGGGAAAGATGCCCCAGCTACATTTTTCAGACGCTGTGAATACGGGGTGCGCCGGTAATGGGATGACCCGTCGGCCGGGGTCAGCGGCTTTCCAATCTTCCGAGGTGGTGTTCGAGCATGCGTTCCAGCCGGTCTGCCGCGCCTTGGACGGCATCTGATAGAGCGGCGGCATCATGATGGACGCCGAGCGGCTGAAAGCCTTCCAGCCGCGCTTCGATCGCGCAGCGGACGTCGGCGTCTCCACCCTTCTCGCTATTCTGGTCGCTGAGATGGACCTCGACGCGGGTGGTGCGGCTCGCGTGATTCGTGAGGGTGGCTTCGACAATGGAGGCGACATCTTCCTGGAGTTCGAGGCTGCCGTGGATGTGGCGATCGGTGTTTACTTGGACCATCATGGTGACCGCAACCTCCGTCACGGTGGGCACTTGTAAAGCGACCTTGGGGTGGAAAAATTCATGCGTAATTCCAACTCCTACGGTTGCAGTAGTCACGCCGGTCACGGCGGCGAAGGTGTGGACGGCACGATGAGTTCGCCCGGAGCAGGCATCACGGGCCGGCTGACCGGCAGGTCGTCGGTCCGGATGTTTCTCAAGATGGCGGCGATGGCCAGGATCAGGGCGGCGACCATCATGGCGATGGTAAGGATCCATGCGGATCTTGTCCGAGAACCATGGGATGGAGCTTGGTGGGTCGCATTCATGCATGGACTTTCGCACGTCGCATGCGCTTTTCCAGCGGAGTCGTTGCCTTGGCTCTGCGTCAGGTGTGCTGCGGCCGAGGGAAACGGGGCGGGAGTCCCGTCAACGGACTGGGGCAAGATGCCTTCGGCTACATTTTTGAGATGGCTCCTTACCCGGTGAAGGGCATGGCGGTGAGGGATGATATCATCCGCCTGGCCGTGGATCCGGAGCGGTTTTGAGGAGGCTGATAGAAGCGACGCGCCGGCTTCGGGGCCGTGAAAAAGAAAGGCCGGGCGATGGTCCGGGAGGGTCTCCCCGGGCACCTTGGTCAGCGGGATTTTGTCTCAGTGCAGGACGGAACCCAATGGCACGGCATTAAGCCCGTGATCGGAGCGTCGTGGAACACTGGGAGCGCGGAATTTATTCCGCCTGATAGGTAGGTTCGCCGGGCTTTCGGCGCTCCCGTAGTGCGAAGCTGCTAGCGCATTTCGGCATGCCCGCGTGTCCGAAGCGCGTAGTTCCTTTGAGGAGATCATTCACCCGGTGCTTCCCCGCGGCAGGGCTGCTGGCATTGGGCGGCAGCAGGGCTGCGCGCAGTCCGGGTCTCCGACGACTCGGGGAGCGCCTGGAAGGCAGGTTCGCGGGGTCTGCCAGGCGGAATGAATTCCGCGCGCCCAGTGCGATTCCGCGAGTCGCTGGATGATCGTGCCCGAGTGAGATTGAGCCAGCGCATCCTGCATTGAGCCTGCGCAAATTGACATGTGAGGGAAGGGGGCGGACCACCGGCTACGAGGATTTTTCGGGAAAGTGCCATCGGCATGCGGCTTGCGAGAGGGGCGTCTCCGCGCGGGTCAACCCCTGCGCGCACACATCGCCATGGCCTCAAAGAAATCTCCTCCTTCGCCTCCTGCCGCCGCTCCCTCTCCCAAGCTCCCCGCCGAGACGCATCAAACCGCGGTCGAGGGCGAGCAGCACCTGACCACGAATCACGGTCTTCCCATCTCGGACAACCAGAACTCGCTGAAGTCCGGTGTGCGTGGCGCGGTATTGCTCGAGGATTTCATTCTCCGCGAGAAGATCACGCACTTCGACCATGAGCGCATCCCCGAGCGGATCGTTCATGCGCGCGGCTCGGGGGCGCATGGTTTTTTCCAGCCGTATGAATCCGCAGCGGATATCACGGAGGCAGGGTTCCTTCAGGATCCGAAGAAGAAGACGGAGGTGTTCGCCCGCTTCTCGACGGTGGCGGGTGGTGCCGGGTCGGTGGACCTGCCGCGGGACGTGCGCGGATTCGCGGTGAAGTTCTACACCGAGCAGGGAAACTTCGATCTGGTGGGCAATAACATCCCGGTCTTCTTCATCCAGGATGCGATGAAATTCCCGGATGTGATCCATGCGGTGAAGATGGAGCCGGACCGCGGCTTCCCGCAGGCTGCCTCCGCGCACGCGACCTTCTGGGACTTCATCTCGCTGACGCCGGAGAGCATGCACATGATCATGTGGGCGATGTCCGACCGGGCGATCCCGCGTTCGCTGCGGATGATCGAGGGCTTCGGCGTGCATACCTTCCGCTTCATCACTGCGGAGGGCATGAGCCGCTTCGTGAAGTTCCACTGGCGGCCGACCATTGGCAGCGCCGCGGTGGTGTGGGATGAGGCGATCAAGATCAGTGGAGCTGACCCGGACTTTCATCGCCGGGATCTGTGGGAGGCGATCGAGCGCGGGGACTTCCCGGAGTGGGAGCTGGGTGTGCAGGTCATCGAGGAAAGCCAGGCCGCGGAGCTCGACTTCGATCTGCTGGATCCTACCAAGCTGATCCCGGAGGAGATCATCCCGATCCGGATGCTTGGCAAGATGGTGCTGAACCGGAATCCCGACAATCACTTCGCGGAGACCGAGCAGGTCGCCTATTGCCCGAGTCACATCGTGCCGGGGATCGGCTTCTCGGATGACCCGCTGCTGCAGGGGCGGCTCTTCTCGTATCTGGACACGCAGCTCAGCCGTCTCGGCGGGCCGAACTTCCATCAGATCCCGGTCAATGCGCCGCGCTGCCCCTTTGCCAACAACCAGCGCGATGGGCTGCGGCAGATGCAGGTGCACAAGGGCAGGGTCGCCTATGAGCCGAGCCAGATTTCTCCACCGGGCGCGCCACGCGAGTGTCCCGTGCATGGCTTCCGGACGCATCCGGAAACGGAGACGGGCGAGAAGATCCGGAAGCGCTCGGAGACCTTCGCGGATCACTATTCGCAGGCGCGGCTGTTCTTCCGCTCGATGACTCCGCCGGAGCAGAATCACATCGCCAGCGCGCTCGCCTTCGAGCTCGCGAAGGTGGAGGTGGTGAAGATCCGCGAGCTGATGCTCGGGCACCTGGGCCACATCGATGCCGACCTGCAACAGACCGTGGCGGATGCCCTGGGCATGCCGGTGAAGAACAGCGCGAAGGTGCAGCCGGCGGTGTCGCCGAGAGACCTCGCTCCTTCACCCTCGCTCAGCCTGATCGGGAAGGATCCCCACACGCTGAAGGGACGCAAGGCTGGCATCCTGATCACGGATGGGGCCGACGCGGGGCAACTGGCGGCGCTGCAAGCCGCTTTCAAGAAGGAGAAGGCGGCGGTGGAATTGATCGCGCCGAAGATCGGCGGGGCCACCACTTCGGATGGCACGCTGGTGGAGCCTCATCATTCGCTTTCCGGCGGGCCGTCGGTATTCTTCGATACGGTGGTGATCCTCGCCTCGGAAGCGGCGATGGGGGACTTGGTCCGTGAAGCTGCCGCGGTGAACTGGGTGCGCGATGCCTTCGGCCACCTCAAGGTGATCGGCTACTCGCCCGAAGCGGTGCCGCTGCTGGAGGCGGCGGGTGTCGAGCTCGATGACGGCACGATCGCGCTGGATGGCGCGAAGGCGATCAAGGGCTACGTCACCACTGCCAAGGGCGGCCGACGCTGGGAGCGGGAGCCGAGTCTTCGCAGCATCGGCTGAGGCGCATTTGGGGGAGCATCAACGAACCTTCAACCGACGAATCATGAAACCGAAAATCATCTTCATTCACGGGATGTTCCAGAATCCCAAAAGCTGGAATCGATGGTTGTCTCACTTCGAGTCGGCAGGCTTCGAAGCGGTAGCTCCCGCTTGGCCGCTCCACGACGGTGAACCTGCCGAGCTCAGGGCGAATATGCCGTATGGGCTGGGATCGCTGCCGCTGGAGCGCGTGTACGGCCACTATCGCGACATCGTCCGTGAAGCGGTGGAACCACCGGTCGTCATCGGGCATTCGCTCGGGGGACTGATCGCGCAGAAGCTGCTTGCGGAGGGATTGGTGCGGGCGGCCATCGGCATCGCTTCGGTGGCTCCGAACAAGATGTTGGCGTTGGACTGGGGCTTCATGCGCAACAGCGCTTCCATCACCAATCCCTTCGCTGGCGATGAACCTTACGAGATGACGCCGGAGCTATTCCACAAGAACTTCGCGAACACGCTCAGCCGCGAGGAAAGCGATGCGGCATGGGAGGCTTACGCGGTCCACGAGAGCCGGCAGGTGCTGCGCGACATCCTGGGGGAGGAGGGCGAGATTGACATGAAGCTGCCTCACCATCCGCTGCTACTGATCGGTGCGGAGAAGGATGAGATCATTCCCGCCTCACTGGTCCGGAGGAATGCGCACGCCTACGAGGACGAGCGGTCTCACCACGAATACAAGGAGTTCACCGGGCGCGGGCATTTCATCTGCGGCGAACCGGGCTGGGAAGAGGTGGCCGCTTCCATTTCCAACTGGCTTCAAGGGCATCTTACCGCGCTTCGTTCCTGAAATCCGTAGTACTGCTAAATCTTATGAAAGCACTTTGTTGGCACGGCGTGGGAGATGTGCGGGTGGACACCGTACCCGATCCCGAGATCCTCGATCCGAAGGACATCATCATCCAGATCACCGCGAGCGGGATTTGCGGCTCCGACCTTCACCTCTATGACGGCCTGATGCCGACGATGGAGGAGGGAGATATCATCGGCCACGAGCCGATGGGAATCGTAGTGGAAGTGGGGAGCGAGGTGAAGAAATTCAGGAAGGGCGATCGCGTGGTGGTTCCCTTTGTGATCGCGTGCGGTTCCTGTTTCTTCTGCGAGAAGCAGCTCTACTCGGCCTGCGATACCACGAATCCGGGGGCGGATCTGGCGAAGGTGGCCATGGGCCACGCGCCGGCCGGGCTCTTCGGCTACTCCGGGATGATGGGCCGCTACCCGGGCGGGCAGGCGGAGTATCTCCGGGTGCCGCATGCCGATGTCGGACCCATCAAGATCGAGTCCGACCTGCCGGATGAGAAGGTGCTTTTCCTCTCGGACATTTACCCGACCGGGTACATGGCGGCGGAGAATGCTGGCATCGAGCCCGGCGATACCGTGGCCATCTGGGGCTGCGGTCCGGTGGGCCAGTTCGCCATCCAGTCCGCGTGGATGTTCGGTGCCGGCCGCGTGATCGCGATCGACCGGGTGCCAGAGCGTCTGGAGATGGCAAGGGTCCACGGACGGGCGGAGGTGATGAACTTCGAGGAGGAGGAGGTCCACGAGCGCCTTATTGAAATGACCGGTGGACGTGGCCCGGACCGGTGCATCGACGCCGTCGGCGCGGAAGCCCACGGGACGGGATCGCTGGATGCCGTGGTGGATCGTGCGAAGCAGGCGATGCATCTCTCCATGGACCGGCCCCACGTGCTCCGGCAGGCGATCATGGCTTGCCGGAAGGCGGGCACGCTATCGATCCCGGGCGTCTATATCGGCTTGCTCGACAAGATTCCCTTCGGAGCGCTGGTCAACAAGGGCCTGACCGTGCGGTCCGGCCAGACCCATGTGCAGCGCTACCTTGCGCCTTTGTTAGAGAAGGTGGAGGCGGGCGAGATCGATCCGTCCTTTGTGGTCACCCACCGGGTATCGCTCGAAGGTGCGCCGGATGCTTACGAGAAATTCCGGAAGAAAGAGGACGGCTGCATCAAGGTGGTGATCAAACCGGGGATGGCCCGGGAAAGGGAAGGAGACGAGGTGCGCGCTGGTTGAATTGAGTGAAGCCGCCTTAACGCGATCGGAGTGATGAATCCTGTTTCGGTTCCGTGCCGCCGTTGCCGGGGCCGGTCACGGCGGCTGCGTGGCGGAAGACGGCGCGCCGATGAGTTGACTCGACCTTCTCATCGTGATGCGGACGGAGCACTAGGGCTCAGTTCATGATTGCGCGCAGCAGCGGGATGGCGATAGCGTTTCGCGATGAGACATGCCCTCACCTGGCTGCTCGCCACGACGATGCTTGGTCAAGCAGCGCCGAAGGTTCACCGGGTGTCCCAGCAGGATGTCACGAGTTCAGACATCATCGTGGTGGTGAAGCAGACGAAGAGCGGGAGGTTCGAGATCGGGGAAGTGGTGAGGGGCAACGCGGATTTCCTGACGCTGTTCCTTCATCTGCTCAACCGCTTGGAATTCGCGAAGGGCAGCCGGGAGCGGCAGTTTCTGTATCTGAACCGGGAAGGGCGGGATCCACTGGACCCGCTCAAGGTAGGCCGGGTGCCGGAGATCACCGGCGGCAAGTATGTTCCCTCGCAATCAGGGCAGTGGTTCCTTTGGCGGAATGTGGTCGAGGGGCGGAAGGACTGGTGACATCCGCCGTCGGGTCACGAGGCTCTCCTGCAGAGCTGTCTTTAATGATCGCCGGCGCGGCCCAAGCACGCATCCCAGAAGCTTCGCTCCTTGGTAACAAGCGTGCCTTCGACGATCGATTTTGAGACGTCGCCCAACACATCCTCCCGGTTCTTGTATTTCTCCGCGAGTTGAAAGCCAGTCTCTCCCGAGATCTGGAAAGCACTTTTCAAAGCCGCACTCCGGATGATTGGAGGTTCGTGGTCGTCGTCCGCAATCGATTGGAGCACATCAAGCGCCGAGGTGGTTTTATCCACACCCAGGAAGGTGATTGCGTAGAGCCTGCGGGGCATTTCCGGATCTGCAACCTTTGCAGCGATGGAATCGGCCACCCTGCGAGAATGCACGATCAGGGGATCCATCAATTGCTCTTCGGAGCGGACCCCATGGTAAAAATCATCGAGAACCTCCTCCTTGGAGGGGACTAGCAGAATTGCCACCAACGCGGACAAAAGCAGCGCGACGGCAGATAGCTTGAACACTTTGCTCATGGCGGGATGGAATGGGTTCAGTCTCCGAACATCTTGGTCAACCCATTAGCCCATTCCGATCCGAAAGGCTCGGCGAACCTACCGTCCAGGCGGAATAAATTCCGCGTTCCCAGCCCCCGATGAAGCGGGGTGCTCCATCAAACAGTTGGGCTTCGCTTTTCATGCTGCCGAGGCTTGCTCACATGGCGATCTTCTGGCCGACGAAGACGAGGCAGTCGTTGGGGTCGCCGATGTGGAATTCACGCATGCCGTAGTCGCGGTCGTGGAGGTCGCGGATGCGGTAGTGGTCCTTGAAGGATTCGACGTGGTTCCAGAGGGGCGCGATGTCGTCCACCTCGATGTAGATCTCGGTGTGGCCGCGGACGGCGGTCAGGACGGATTCGTCCGCTGCCTTCATCAGGTGGAGCGTCGCGCCGTCGCGGTCGAGGATGGTGTAGTCCGCGGAGTAGAAGGTGACATCGAAGCCGAGGACCTGGACATAGAAGTCGAGGGTCTGCTGCATGTCGCCCACCGCGAGCATGGGGCTGATTCGCGTGGTGGGGGATTGGATCATGCCCATGAGTCATCTCATGGCGGAATCCGGAGCGGATATCAATCGGGATTGTTTGGGTTGTCGATCAGGTTTGTGAATGGGCGGGATGGGATGGGATGGGATGGGATGGGATGGGATGGGATGGGATGGGATGGGATGGGATGGGATGGGATGGATGGGAATGCGGAGGGGCTGTTAGATTGGGGGCTTTTCGGGTGGCTTCGGGCCAGGACTCCGCAGAGGCACAGGGGAAAGGCAGGGGGTCACGGAGAGAAGGCAAAGGGTGGGAGTGCCTTGATGGATGGCTTTTGAAGGGTGCGGGCTACTAGGGTTCTAGGAGATGGGCGCTTGGCGTGCGGGCTGCATTGGGAGGTTGGGGACCCTATTTGGTGAAGCGGCGCGCTCCCAGCCGGAACGACGAAGTCGTCCCGCTACGAAGAGGACGGGCGAGACGCCCCTCCAACGGACTGGGGCAAGATGCCCCAGCTACTGGAGAGGGCCCGGCTGGTGCAACGTGGCCCGGCTGGTGGCTTCCGCGGTGTTACCACCGCGCCTACGGAGATGAGGGGCGGGCTACCAGGGTTCTAGGAGCCGCACGCGGAGCGTGCGGGCCACATTGGTGGTGCCGCGGGCGCTCTCAGGCCAGGGGCATGCGGAAGATGAAGTCGGTGGACTGGGGGGTGGAGGCGGCGGTGAGGGTGCCGCCGTGGGCTTTGGCGACTTCGGCGGCGATGTAGAGGCCGAGGCCGAGGCCATTCTGGCTGGGCCGCTCGGCTTCGCGGGTGAAGGGCTGGAAGATGGAGTCGATGACGTCCGGCGGGATCTGGTGGCCGTGGTTGCGGACTGTTAGAACAAGCGAGTCGTTTTCCCGCCGGCAGGTGACTTGCACGGGCTGCTGGGCGGCGCCGTGGGTGAGGGCATTGGCGAGGAGATTGGAGAGGATCTGGGAGAGCCGCGCGGGGTCGCAATCGACGGAGCCGCCGAGGTCGAGGTCGCGATCGACCTGGCGGTCGGGATAGATGACCTGGAGCTCATCGATGACCTCGCCGAAGATCTTTTCCAGAGCGACGGGCGTGCGCTTGAGGGCGATGCCGCCGCCGAGACGGAAGCGGGCGAAGTCCATGAGGTTTCCGATGAGCTCATTCATGCGCTGCGCGCTGGAGTCCATGGCGGCGACGAGCTTGGCATCGCGGGGGCTGAGCTCGGAGCCGGCGAGCAGGGCGGTGCCCATGGTGATGGCGCCGAGGGGATTCCGCAGGTCGTGGCCGAGCACGGCGATGAATTGCTCGCGCAGGGCGGCGGCCTCGCGCTCGGTGAGCAGGCTGATCTCGGCGGCATTCCGCTCGTGGCGGAGGTTTGCCTCGTAGGCCTGGCGCTCCCTGGCGAGGAAGACGGTGAGGCGGGTGAAGAGCAATTCACCGCTATCCGGATCGCGGCGCTCCATGGCATTCACGAGCACGGGGAGCCGGCTGCCATCGTGGCAGACGAACTCGAGCGAGACCTCCGAGTAGTGGCCCTGCATCCGCAGCAGCGGTGCGAGGTGGGTCTCATGGAAAATCTTGCCACCGATGGAGAGGAACTCGGCGAAGCTGCGGCCGCGCATGGTGTCCGCGGGGTGGCCGAGCCACTGGGCGAGCGGGCCATTGCAGAGGACGATGCAGCCGGCGGCATCGAGGATGGCGTGGCCGCAGAGGCTGTGCTCGAAGAAGTCCGCGAAGTCGCGGAGCAGCGGGTGCTGGTGATGATGACCTTTCCTCTTCGTCATAGGAAATCGCGGATGGCGGCGATGGTTTCCTCCGGTGCGCTGAGATTCGGGCAATGGCCGGTGGCCTGCATGACGACGAGGGTGCTGCCGGGCATGCGCTGGTGAAGGTAGCTGCCGACGGACAGCGGGGCGATGACGTCGCTGGAGCACTGGAGGATGAGCGCGGGCAGGCCGGTCCGGCCCACGAGCTCGCGGGCGTCGGTGAGGAAGGTGGTGCGGGCGAAGTGCTTGGCGATTTCGGGATTGGTGCGGCAGAAGCTGTTAGATAACTCGTCGGACAGTTCCTTGCGCTCGGGATTGCCCATGATGACGGGTGCCATGTTCATGGACCAGCCCATGTGGTTCTTGTCGAGGGCGTCGAGGAGTTCCTCGATCTCGGCGCGGGTGAAGCCGCCGATGTAGCTGCCGTCCTCGTCATTGATGTAGCAGGGCGAGGGGGCGACGAGGATGAGGCGGCTGAACATGCCGGGGGCCTTCAGCGCGGCGATGATGCCAATGACGGCGCTGACGGAGTGGCCGACGAAGATGGCATCCTGGAGGCCGAGCTCGCGGCCGATCTCGACGATGTCGTCGGCATAGCCATCGAGGGTCGCGTATTTCTCGCGGCGGAAGGCGGAGTGATCGGAGTGGCCGGCCCCGACGTGGTCGAAGAGGACGATGCGGTGGTCGTCCTCGAAGGCGGGGGCGACGAAGCGCCACATGTTTTGATCGCAGCCGAAGCCGTGCGCGAAAAGCATGGCGGTGGCCCCGGACTGGCCGGTGACCGAAACGTTGTTTCTTTCCAGAACGGGCATGGGAGGGCGCTGCTGGCTTTGCTGTCGCTTTTCCTGATTCGCGCGCCATTGGATGCACCGAATGGCTGGGGGTTCAAGGGGTATCGGATGGGGGCTTGGAAATTGGGGGATTTGATAATCGGGGATTGTTAGGCTTGGTGGCCGGAAAGCGGGTGTTTTGGGGATTGTCTTAGCCGCCGCTGGCGCCAGGCGAGGGCGGCGGTCCAGAGGGCGAGGTAGGTGAGGAAGACGAGGGGGTCGGGGAGTCGCATCCATCGCACGTCGAGGCCTTCCGCGGTGGAAAGGGCGTCCTCGAGATCGGGGCAGGAGGCGCGGGGTTCGACATCGATCCAGTGGCGGGCCATGCCCTGGTCCGGAGGGGTGAAGACGAAGGTGGCGCCGTCTTGCCGGGCGGCGCTGATTTGCGCTCCTGCGAATGCCACACCCGCGCCGGGGCAGTAGCGGTAGGAGTGCCACCACGCCCAGCCGAGGAAGCAGGCGATGAAGAGCCCGAGCCAAAACGAGACGCGGCGGTGGAGCGGGCGCGGGGTCATGTCGTGGGGAAAGAGAAATCACCAATCATTAATCTTCCAATCATCAATCAAAGTGCCGCTGCGCGGAGATGGGTGGGGAATTCGATCTGTCGAAAGCGACAGTAAGGTCGCTGCTCCTTATGGCGAGGTCGCGGTGCGGAGGGCAGGGGATTTCATGCGCCGCCAGCGCCAGGCGAGGAAGGCGGATGAGGGCACGAGGTAGAGGAGGATGAGAAGCCAGTGGGCGACGGTGACCGTCCATCCTCCGTGGGCTCCGAACGGCTGGCAGGTCACAGCTCCGGGGAACCACCCGGCAGGCGGCTTGTGCGGATAGGTGTAAACCTGGAACATGGGAGTCACGGGGCTGATAGAGTAGTGAGGGCCGCTCACTTGCAGCTCCACAAGTCCGCCTAGGGAGCGGGCAAAGACGCCCTGGGTCCCACCGCGATACACCCAGCCCACGATATCCATGCGGGACATGGACCGCCCCCATGCCCAGCCGAGGAAGGCGAGGAGGATGATGCCGAGCCAGAAGCTCTTCCATCGATAGATGGGGCGCGGGGTCATGGCGTGGGGAAAGACAAATCATCAATCATCAATCCTCCAATCACCAATCGAAGTGCGCTGCGCGGAGGTGGTGAGCGTGGTGGCGATGCGGGCATGAAGAGGAAAGTGTGGCGGGTCAGGTGCTGCTGCGGACCAGCGCTTGTCGGCCCCGTTGGGGATTTGAATCAGGCCGACCACCTCCGCGGCGCTACGGTTCCGCGGTCCCAGCGGGGAGGCGCATGAGGCGCCGCCAGCGCCACGCGAGGAAGGCGGACCAAGGGAGGAGGAAGAGGAGGATGAGAAGCCAGTGGGCGACGGTAACCCTCCATCTTCCGTAGACTGGGAATGGCTGGTAGGTCACCGGCGGGCGGAACCATCCGGCAGGCGGCTTGGGATGGATGGGATTGAAATCCTCGGGAAGCACGGAGCGAGTTCACTCCCGTCCCATCCTATCTATCCTATCCATCCCAGTCTGCTTGATTGGATCCGCGTTCGTCGCGTTCGTGCGCGTTTCACATGTCGATCGCAAGGGGCAGGCTGTGCTCGATGGCTTCGTCGAAGGCTCCGATGATGGGGTGCAGGGCTTCGGGCGGAATGCCGCGCCAATCGCCGGTTTCGAGTTCGTTCTTCGCGCGGGGGAGCGAGCCGAAGACCTTGCCTTCGAGATCGAGCGGGGCGTCGAAGGTGATGGGCAGGAAGATGACCGACTTGCCAAGATGGGAGGCGGTTTCCTTCCGCCCGGTGAGGCGCCCGAGCAGGCCGGGCTTTTGGGTGAATTGCTGGCCGGCCCTTTTCAAGAGTTCGCCAAAGGCCTCGGGATCGACGCGGTGAAAGCCGAAGTGATTCGATCGCTCGTCCCAGGCGGCACCCGCAGCGCCCCGGGACAAGAGGGCGGTCATGAGTTTCTCGACAAACGGCACCAGCTCCTCGCGTTCGGCCTTGGCGTCCTCGCCGCCGTAGGGTGTGCCTTCCGTGCGGCTGGTCATCCCCTGCGGCGTGACGACATTGTAGGCCACGCCCATCTGCCAGGCATACTCCATGACGGGCGTGATGTAGTCGCCGCTCCAGTATTTGCTCAGGGGGCTTACGATGAGGTCGACGGCCATGGAGTGGGTGAGTGATTTGAGAGGATGTTAGGGGATGGTGGAGGCGGGGAGGAAGGGGGAAATGGTGGGTGAGGTCTTCTCTTTCCGTCGCCTGAAAGCCCCCGCGTTGGTCCAGATGTCCACCGGACCGGGCGTGACAACTCTCTGCTCCCGACGCAAGTGCATTGACGCGGAAAATGCCGCTCGATAGAGTTCGTCTGAACAATCAAGGGCATGGCAGACGTAGACGTCCGCACGATCAGCGAGCATCTGGGAAACCTCTATGAGACCGGGGAAATCGACCGGGAGGCAACTCTCCGGAAATTCCGGATAGTTCAGAGGGAGGGTTCCCGCGAGGTCGCGCGCCAGGTGGATTACTACAATCTGGACGCGATCATATCCACAGGCTACCGGGTCAACTCGGTGCGGGCCACGCAATTCCGGCAATGGGCGACGCGTGTGCTCCGGGACTTCGCCATCCGGGGCTACGTGCTGGACCGCAAGCGGATGGCTATCCGGCGTGGTCGCCCGTACGATCAGCGAACATCTGGAATGGTCTTGCACGGGGCGGCGAAGGGGGCTTGTCTCATGACATATGAAAAGTTACTTGGCTCCGGTTTTCGCGCTCGTGATGGTGGTGGGCCTGCTGTTGACGGGGGATGAGAGTTCGGCCCAGAATCAGGTCCAGCATGCGGCGATCACGGAGGTGAAGTTGATCACTGAAGTCCCGTCTCCCAACGGTCTGAACGCGGGGATCAAACTCTTCTCCGCCGGGGGTGAGTGCACGATCGTGCTGGTGGGCGATGTATTCCGCATCAATGAGGGGAAGGATGAGATGCGCATCCCGATGTCGAATGTGGCCTACTACCGGCTGGATGGCGGGAAGTAAGGGTGGTGCCGGTGTGAAGACAGGCGCATCCCGGGGATGAATTGTGTGAAGGAGCGTGAACGTGCCGTCCACGCCGTGTCGACAGAATGTCGACACTCCTTAGGGCTTCGCTTCGCTCCGCTTGCGATGCGTCCTTGAACTTGGGCGGGGGATGGCGGAGAAAGGGTGAACTGGAATTCTTTTCCGCAGGATCATGGCGATGGACAACGGGCAGGGTAGCAATTCACCGATGAAGGAGGATCGCGAGGGCGGGAGGGGTGAGGGGCTTGATGAGAGAAAGAACAAGAATGGGGATGTTGATGTGGATGGGGATGAGAATGAGGTGGGGTCGCTGGCTCGGCGGCGGTGGTTCGGGGTGGGGGTGTGCGTGGTGATGATGGCGGTGGGGGCGCTGACGTTTTCGCTGGGGTTCCCGCAGGCGGGGCCGGCGCTGAGTGGGCGGGTAGTGGTGGAGATTTTCCGGGGGCCGTTTTGTGAGCCGTCTTACTTCCCGTGGTTCGGGCGGGTGGATCGTTCGTGGGCGCCGTGGTTGGCGGTGGTGTTGCTGATGTCGCATCCGGTGTTTCCGCGGCCGGTGACGGTGGTGACGACGTGTCTGGGCGGCGGGTTGTGGTGGCTGATGGGGTGGTATGCGATCGCGGCGGGGGCGTGAGGGATTGGTTATTGAAAATTGAAAATTGAATATTGGAGATTGGGGAGCGGGGAAGAGCGCCGGGTAATCGGTGAAACAGCCAGAGGATCGAACCGCGGAGGCGCAGAGGTCGCAGAGAGAGCGCGGAGGTCGGGGATGGGTAGGTGTTGAACCGCCAAGACGCGAAGGACGCCAAGTTTGGAAAGTGGATGGGTTGCCATTGCTTGCGAGCTTGGCGGTGGATCATTCGGCTAGCTGTTAGGTCTGCGGATGCTTTCGCGGTCGATTCGGGCCTGTTTACCGCAGAGGCACAGAGGAAAGGCAGGAGGTCACAGAGAGAGGAGAGCGGAGAAGATTGGCTCAAGCGGCGCTGGGGTCGCTGCGATCTGTTAGATGGGGTGGGCTTCTGCCTTCACTCGAGAGCTGCGGATGACCGCAGCAGTCCGAGGGCGGCTGCGCCGCGGTGATGGGGCGGGGGCGCGGTGGTGAGTGAGGGGCCTTGAGGGACGTTCGCGCGATCGCAGGTGGAGTGGTGGCAATGCGGGAGCGCGGGGACTGCGGGCTTTGAGGGACCACTCCGCACTTTCACAAGTGCGCCTACCGAAGAGACGTGGTGGACGCATGGGTGGCGATGCGGGGGCGCGGGGGCGGCGGGCTTCGAGGGACCACTCCGCACTTTTACAAGTGCGCCTACCGGAAAGCTGGACCTCCTCCTCGCGGATCAGTCAGCGGCTACGAGATTTTGCTCTGGCCGTGGGGCTTGCGGCGTTTGTGGCGGGCGGCGCAGAGGAGGCTGGCGCCGTAGGCGAGGCCGCTGGCGGCGAGGCAGATGATGACGGCGTCGGAGAAGGGCTTCGTCCACGGGGGCTGGACATCGCCGGCGGCGAGGAACATGCAGACGACGGTGGCGGCAAGGAACAAGCCTGCAACGATCTCCAGCAGTCTGACGACAGCTCGCATGGGTTATCATGGCTTGTAGCAAAAGCAGCCGGGGGACGCAAGGGGGCGATTTTTGGGGGACGGTCTGGCGGGGGAGGAGCTACTTCGGGGGAGGCTGCGGTGCGGCGGCGGGTGCGGGTTTCTTTTCGCTGCCGGGTTTGGCTTTCTCCGTTTCAGTCTCCGCCTCCGGCGCGGGGGCGGGGGCGGGGGCGGCGGTGATGGTGGTGATGGTGGTGATTTTGGCGGCGGTGGTGGGTGAGGTCGAGGGCTGGAACTCGAGGATGACGTCCTTCGACTTCGCGCCCATTTGATCGATGGCATGCTTCGTGAAGAAATCGTCGTGGGGCATGCGGATGCTGAACCGGTTGTCGCCGATGAGTTCGCACCAGGCTTCCACCATGAGGCAACCGGGCTCGATATTGAGCATCTGGGTGCCCTTGAGCTTGGCCATGCCGCGCATTGCATCCTGGGGGAGGATGTTGATCGAGAGGAGTTCGCCGTTGATTTTTCCGGAGAGGTGATGGGGCAGGCTGGCCTTTTCCGCGGGCGATGCTTCGGTCTTCGGCTGATCGAGCGCGTGGGCGGACGCGGCGAGTGCGGGGATGAGCACGAGGGGAAGGAGGCGGCGAATGGGCATGGTGGGTGGGTGTATCAGGTGGGGTAGTTTTGTCAGGTCGATTTGGCGGACGTGGGACTGAAGAGCCGCTCACGGATCGCACCCCTTTGGGGCGCAGGCGTGTGTGAACTGCGGACCCGGGCCGATGGTCCGGGCTGAGGGATGGCGGGCCGTTGGCCCTGAGAAGGGGGTGAATTTTTCGGGATTGCGCTCGGGGCGGGAATGGTGTTCAGATGAATACATGAACGCGCTCCACCCTTCGCCGCCCCGTTGCACGACCCTTCCGGAATGCCGACCGGGGGATTGGGAGGATGCGCGGTATGTGCGGGAGTGGTCGCTGCGGGAGGGGGTGCAGCGTTATCAGCCGCTGGCGCTGGGCGAGCGGTGCCGGGATCCTTTCGATGAGGCGCGGTTCGACTACTCGCGGCCGATCTGGGAATTCAAGCGGTGCCTCTCGCCGCGGGCGGATGACCTGGGCGGGCACTCGGTGTGGAAGCGGATCTCGTGAGTGGGATTGAGGATTGAGGATTGATTATTGAATCTTGGAGATTGCCGCGATGGCCACGGACGAGAGTCCTTCTTCCTTGCCTCCGCTGCCACGACCGGAAGCGGTGTGGCGGGAGGCGGAGCCGCGGCTGGGTAAGGCGCGGGTGAAGGGCTATGTGGGCCGGCTGCGACCGGGGATCGTGGTGGAGGTGAAGGAGCTGCGGCACCAGGATCTGGTGGCGTGGGTGGAGACGGATTGGGGGCTGGCGAGGCAGATGTTTTGCCATCACTTGTGCTTCGGCCATGAGTTCCGCACGGCAGCGGGCGAGTGGATCCCGGAGAGTGATCCGCGGGCGCTGCGATGGCTGCGGCGGGTGCGGGCGGAGCTGATGGCGGGCAAGCCGCCGCGGCATGCGGGGGACTATGGGTACCTGCTGGATCTGGAGATGGTGGAGAAGATCCTGCGGTGGAACGGAGCGCGGAGGATGGGGGATTGATTATTGGAGATTGGAGATTGGAGATTGGAGATTGGAGATTGGAGATTGGAGATTGGAGATTGGAGATTGGAGATTCGATCACCGGTGTCTAACAGGTCTGACGGAGGCAAAAAAAGAACTCCCGCTCCGCATGATGCGAAGGGGGAGCTGGGTCGTGATAAATCGGGTGGCCCTGCTTAGCGGATGGAGCCATTGAGGCCGGCCGGGAAGAAGAGGCCCGAGGTGGCATTGGGTGCGCCGTAGACGATGTTCAGCACTTGGCGCGTCGAGCGGCTGAAGGCGATCGAATTGCCATCGGCCGGGACGATGTTGGCGGTGTCGTTGATGCGCACGCCTTGATCGAGTCGGGGTGATCCCACTGGCCGGGCATCGAGCGAGGCGCGGACATCGGAGATGGCGTTCGCGAGATTCTGGGCGGTGGTTCCTGCGCCGTAGATGAGCGTGCGGATCGACCCTGCATGATAGGCTTCCACGCCGAGGATGCCGGCGGCGGCCTCGAGGTAGGTCTTGTTCGTGAGGAGCGGGCTGGCGCCCTTGTAGGCGGTGACGCCGACATCCTCGAAGATGAAGGCACCTAGCAAGAAGTTCAGCTCGTTCGCGAAGGGGTCGAAGTTTTCGACGCCGATCAGCGAGCCGAGCGCGGTGAAGCTATTGAGCAGGTCGATCTGCGGGCGGGCGACCTGGTCATACTTTGATGCGCCGAGAACCTCGCGGAGGAAGCGGACGTGATTGGCTTCATCGGTCGCGATCTCGTTGGCGTATTGCTCGATGGCGGGGGTGGTGAAGGTGACCTTGGGATTGGCCTTCACGATGACGTCACCCCTGACGCCGGCCCCATCGGTGCCGATGACTGCGCCCTCCAGGCCCACGCCGGTGGTGCCGAGGAGGTAGTATTCGGCTTCGAGGTATTCGAGATTGAGGGCGAAGTTCAGCACCGCGGCATCGGTGCGGGCCTTCTTGTTGAATGCGTTCGGCCTCGGGTCCGCGAATGCCATGGGAGCGGCAGCGAGGGATGCTCCGCCTGCGCCGAGCATGCCCAGCCTTCGCATGAAGGCGCGGCGTCCGGCGAGGGGATCAGTGGAGGGAGAAGACGACTTGTGGTCTTGAGTAGCTTTCATTGTTGGTGGGATTGTAATACATCCGCTCCAAACAACGGGCCTGGAGGAGGGGCGAGTCTCTTTGCTTGGCGCATGCCATGGTGCGCCGGCTCCGGGACCCTTCTCGCAGGAAGGGCGGGATGAGCGTGAGAGGGAGCCGGCCAAGGGAGCGCCATTGCAATCGGCAGGGAAGGCATGCGCAAAGCGCATGAGGGAATGGCGATCGCCTCGATCAAAGGGGGCTATTCCGCTGGCCGCAGTGAGAGCGCCTAGCTTTGAAACGCAGCCGCCCCGAGCCGAGATCGGGGGAAGAAATTGAACCGCGAAAGAACGGGAAAAAGCGCGAAAGCTAAGGACAGATGAAGTCCTTCCTTCTAACAGAACTCGTGTGTTTCCGGGTTCTTTCGCGGTTCACTTCAAGTTTCCGAATCGCTCTGAAAACCGGAGCCATGAGTCGCGAGTCAGTGGCTATGAGATTTCGGAAAATGGTCTCTAGCCCGCGCTCTCCAAGAACTCGCGGACGCGCTCGCAGGCGGTGGGGAAGGGGAGGTCCTCGCGGAGGTGGAGGAGGTGGGGGCAGCTTGAGATGAGGAATGCGTGGTCGGTGGTGAGGTTCCGGCCGCGGTCGCTGCGGAGCTCGTAGGCCTCGGCCCACTTCATGAAATCGTGATGCTCGGCGTGGAGGTCGCCGCCGGGGTCGAGGCGGGTGCCGAAGCGCTGGCGTTCGCGTTGGGCGAGGCGGGTGATTCGCGCGGCGGGGCCGATGTCGAGGAGGATGCCGTGGGTTGGTGCGAGACCGGTGAGGCCCCAGCTGGCGACGGAGCCGCTGAGGATCCATGCGGACGAGGTCGCGGCGTGGGTTTTGAGGTCGAGGCCGAGGTCGCGGGTGATGAGTTCGCGTCGCTCTTCCGGCGAATACTGTTCCTGATAGGGCGGGTCGGTGGGCTTGTGGAAGTAGCGGTCGGAATCGAAGTGGGCGAGGCCGAGGTGCTGGGCGATCCACGCGGCGGTGGTGGTGCAGCCGGAGCCGGGGCCTCCTGTGATGAGTGCACGCAATGGCTCGGGCATGGGCATGGGGTTGCTATCCGGGTTGCGGGGTTCCGGGGCAACAAGATTTGGCGTGGTGGCGAGGGGCGGGAATGGCAGGCAGGGGATTGAGGTTGTGCTCTAACAGTGGAGGTGACCGCAGAGACGCAGAGGTCGCAGAGGATCGCGGAGATCTTTTTTGGGTGGTGGGAAACGTGGGCGATCGCGGGATCGTCATCCTGTCGTTCGCTGCTCTGCGTTTCTCCGCGATCTCTTCTAAGCGGAGCGCCACGGCATTCTGGGAGCGCGGAATTCAGGTCACTCTTGAAAAGGCAGTTCAAGGAACAACGAAAGAGACGAAAGCTCACGAAAGAAAGGCAGAGGTCCTTTGATTTCGTTCGTTTCGATCTTTTCGTTGTTCCCGTCTAACACGACCACGGAATCTTCAGGCGTTCCCTTTGTTCCGCGTGGACGGTAGGTTCGCCGGGTTTGCCAGGCGGAATAAATTCCGCGTTCCCAGTGAATCCGAGCGGCGTAACTGGTCTTACTTCCGTGTCACTCGGGACGGGCGCGTCACTGCACGCCGTTGTGATCGACGAGGGAGACCTTGGCGGGATCGTCGGGAGAGATGCGGACTTTCATGCGGCTGCCGGGCTTGAGGAGGTCGGCCCAGTTGTGGTGGTCGGTGCGTTCCCATTGGCCGGCGTAGTGGCCGTGGGCGGGCTGGCCATTGAGATGATAGGTGAATCTGGCACTGACGTGCAGGCGGGTGGAGAAGGAGGTCTCGGTGGAGACATTGACTTCATGGATCTGCGACGAGACGACTTGGGCTTCGACCTGGGGCCAGGTGGCGGCGGCTTTTGCGTCGTCACCCCGCTTGGCCTGGATCCGGTCGCCGAAGTATAGGATGAGGCAGAACGCGAGGAAGGCGAGCAGGAGGCAGGCGTGGGACCGTGCTTCGCAATCGAGGTAGATCTGGAGTCGCCGGAGAAGTGACATGGGGAATCTGCGCGGACGGTGATGCGATGCCGTGCGTCGGGGCGTCACGGGGCTACTTGGTGAAAGGCGACGGCGGAGAGAAGTGGGATGAGCAGCAGGGCGCGCTTCAGGCTGAGGCGCTTGGTTTCGGATTTCCGGAAGTAGGGGACCTGGGCGGCGCACCAGAGCACGGCGACGGCGGGGACGCCGGCGGAGAGGAGGAAGAGGCCGGCGGTGGCGAGGTCTTCCACGGCACCGCTCGAGATCGCGGGGTGGGAGTACCAGTCGAGCAGCCGCCACGCGACGAAGTAGCCGGCCTCGAAGAGGGCAAACAGGAGGAGAGTTCTGACAGGATCGAGAAACCCGCTGGCGACGGGGACCACGCAGGCTAGGCGGAAGATGACGAAGAGATACCACGTGGGCATCGGGGCATCGTAGGTGAACTGCGGACCCGCGAGCAGGGAGAAGAGGGTGGTGATCGCGGGGTCTGCGGTCATGTGACGGCAGGGATTTCCTGCCTCTACCTGTATAGATGGCGCGCGGTGGTTTTCAAGGCGGGATCCTAGGGGGCCGCGGGGTGTTGCGGGCGTGGCTGGAATCCCCTTCGGGATTCGTTGTGCGACTTCGTGGTCCGGTGGTCTTTGTCGCTGCGCGACTGCGACGCACCGGCTACTGGCGGGGATCCCTCCGGGATCATGCAGGGCGGAGCATGGATCTGTAAGAAGTTGATCGAGGGCGCCGTCGGAAGCGTGCTTGGAAAGATCGATGGTGATGAAAGCGAACCGCGACCGATTCGTTTCGTTTCACACGAGGGTCTCGAAGAACGCCCTATCGATCGCGATGTAGTCGCGGAGGCAGGTAGGGCATTTCAGTTCATCGATCGCATATTCGGCCGAGTAGTCGGCTTCCTCTGCGAAGGCGCTCAGGCGAGGGTAGAGGAGAAAGGAGCTGCCTTTCATCCAGTCGCGCAGTTCCGGATCGGCATCCAGGGCGGCGTCGAACTCGGGATCCGGCTCGATGCGCCGGGTGATGACCGGCTGGGTGTGGGTGGGCCGGGAGTCGAGGATGAGGTGATATTGGTTGTCCGGGCCGGCCTTGGAAGTGGTGACCCTCACCTTGTCGCGGTGAAGCGAATCGGGGAAACGGCGGACGAGGGCATCGAGTCGCAGTAGCATGTCCCTTTCGTGATTCCACTCGAGCTCGTGGGATCGTTCGACGATGCCGTGCAGGGTGGCCTCGCCGGGCGTTGCGATCGTGGCGGTGTATCCGCACGCGGGGCAATAGATGGGAAGCGTGGCCTGGTGCCGTGCCGCTCTGAGTGGGTCTGCGATCATCGGGTGGAGCTCCGGGTGGAGGTGGAGTGGATGATGCGAGTCTTGCGAGGATGCGTAGGCCTGCCAATGGGTTTCGTTTTCGCGGGGTGGGCCGGCAGGCGTCCGCGGGGTGATGCGGGGTGATGCGGGCGTGGCTGGAATGCCCTCCGGGATTCGTTGTGCGACTTCGTGGTCCGGTGGTCTTCGTCGCTGCGCGACTGCGACGCACCGGCTACTGGCTGGGATCCCTCCGGGATCATGCAGGGCGGAGCATGGAGACAGGTTTGCGGCCGGTGGGCGCGTCTGTTAGAAAAGGCGCAGGGTAGGGTGGACCGCTTGCGGATTCCTCAGAGGGCGGAGAGGGATGCCTTGTCAGGCGTTGCCGCGCAGTGGTGCCTCGGTAAACGAGAAGGTGAGCCTGCTGGTGTGGCCGGTGTGGAGAGGATGATCGCTGCCGCGGGATGGCTTGGGGGCGGCGGCTGGGGTGATGGGGGCGGTGGAGCCGACGCGGTCGCTGTGGTTGGCGCTGGCTTTGGCGCTGGCGTTGTCGAGCGCGTGATCGCATGGGGATGCGAGGCCGGCAGCCGGGGCGGGCGCGGTCTGGCAGGCGATGGCGCTGCCGGGTTCGCGGTCGACGATGTTAGAGAGGACTTCTTCCAACATGCGGGCACGGCGTTCCCAGCCCATGGCGAGGGCGCAGCGAAGTCGCTGGCGAAGGACGGGGCTGGTAAATCTCAGTCGCGGGGGGAGGTCATCGATTGCCTTCCACGCGGCTTCGAGGTTGCCAGACTTGATGAGGGCATCCACGGGCATATCACGGTTCTTCGTTTGAAAAGGTGATGGGGGTTTTGCATCCGGATTGGCGGGGAGTTTCTCACGGAATCGTTGGTTTTCAAGATTCGAGGATTACGGGATCGCGTAGGGGGTGGATTGGGGGATTGGGGGATTGGGTGATTGGGGGATTGGGTGATTGGGGGATTGGGAGATTGAGAAATTGAGAAATTGAGAAATTGAGAAATTGGGGGAGTGAGAGATTGGGTGAGGAAGTGCCGGGTGATCAGTGATCGGTGATCGGTGATCGGTGAAAAGCCAAAGGCACGGGGGATGGGCGGGAAGGAACCGCGGAGGCGCGGGGGTCGCAGGGAGAGCGCGGAGGTGGGGGATGGTGCGGAGGGCTTAATGGGGAGGCGGGAGTGGCGATTCGTTGCGGAGTTCGCCCTGCCGGAATGGCGCAGCGATTTCGCTACGAGGCGGGTGGTGGCGGGAGGGCTTCGGTCTCACTTGGGGAGGGTGGGCTGCTTTTTGGTGAAGTGTGGACTGCGTGGGGTGAGGCGGGGCGCGGGGACCATTCAGCGGGCCAGCGGCCCGCGCCCCCAGCGGGGGAGCGGGGCAAGGTGCATGAAGGCCCGGCAATTTGCTTGGTCTGCGCGGGTGAGGGCGCGTGCGGAACGACGGTGTGCCGGGCATTTTTGCTTTGGCATCGGGTTTGCGATTTGGGGGGAGGCAATGAAGCCGATTTGAACAATCATGAAAACCAAGGACGAAGAACTGAAGGACGCGCGCAATGAAGACCCGATCACTGGCGAACCCGGAAGCCATCCGGTGGGCGTGGGTGTGGGGACGGCGGCGGGTGCCGCGGCAGGCGGCGCGATGGGCGCGATCGGCGGACCGGTAGGTGCCGCTGTGGGTGCCGTGGTCGGCGGGATCGCCGGGGCGATCGCGGGCAAGGCTGGCGGCGAGGCGGTGAATCCTACGGTGGAGGATGCCTACTGGCGCGAGCATCACGGGGAGCAGGCATTCGTGGATGCCGACTCCGATCTCACGTATGAGGACTACGCGCCTGCCTACCGCGTGGGCTACAGCGGGCCGGCACGTCATCGGACGGACTTCGATTCGGCCGATAGCGCGCTGCGCTCGGATTGGGAGGCGCAGAAGGGCGCGTCGAAGCTCAATTGGGAGCGGGCGAAGCATGCGGCCCGCGCGGGCTGGCACCGGGTGGAGTCGCGTCTTCCCGGTGATGCGGACAAGGATGGGATCTGACTCGATTGATGCGATCCTGTGGTTGCGCGGGCACGGCCGGAAGCGGCGTGCCCGCATTCCATTCCATTCTACTCCATTCCATTTCTCTCTACGATTTCTGCGCTGCGATGAAGATGAATGACGGATCTAACAGGTCAGGGGCGGCGAGCGAGGGTTTCACGGTCTGGCAACGGGCGGCGAACCTGGCGGCGGAGTTTCATGAGGGGTCGTGCTGTCCGGGCACGGAGACGCCTTACATCATTCATCCGTGCCGGGTGGCGCTGCTGGTGAGCAGTGTCTTCGGATGCGATGATCCGGAGGTGCTGGCGGCGGCGTTGTTGCACGATGTGCTGGAGAAGACGCGGTGCGATCGGCCGACGCTGGCGGTGGCGATGGGGAGCACGATCTCGGAATGGGTGGAGTGGCTTTCGAAGGATCCGCAGGGGAGCAAGGAGCGCTATTGGGAGCGCCTGCACGTGGCGCCATGGCAGGTGCGGATGATCAAGATGGCGGACGCGCTGGATCACCTGAATGGGCCGGCCGAGTATCTCGCGGACCGGCTGAAGGCGGCGCGGAAGGCGGTGGCGCTGGGGGATTCGAGTTCGCCGGAGCCGTTGTTGCAGCGGGCGAGGGAGGTGTTGGGGAGGGAAATTGAGAGGTTGGAGATTGGGTGAATTGGGAGATTGGGGAGATTGGGGTGATTGGGGAAAGTGCCCGGTGATCAGTGATCAGTGAAAGGCATCGGGGATGGTGATGATGCGCGAGGATGGTGGATGTTTTGTCACCGCCAAGACGCGAAGGACGCCACGGAAGGCAAGGGAAGAGCCGCGCAGGTCTGAGGGGAGAGCTGATTCTGTTTTCAATCTTGGCGTCTTGGCGGTGAGTCGTTCTTTTTGCCGTGCCGTTCAGTCCGGGACACCCTTT
This sequence comes from Luteolibacter arcticus, assembly GCF_025950235.1. Lineage (NCBI taxonomy): Bacteria > Pseudomonadati > Verrucomicrobiota > Verrucomicrobiia > Verrucomicrobiales > Verrucomicrobiaceae > Neoluteolibacter > Neoluteolibacter arcticus. The sequence goes on from NZ_JAPDDT010000025.1 coordinate 56,417, forward strand.
GCCCGCACGAGGTCTTGAGGTGGGGAGGCCGGTCTGTCCAAAGCGACAGTAAGGTCGCTGCTCCTTATGGGAGGCACGAAGTGACTAGGAATGCTGCGCAGGATTTGACGGGAAGGTTTTCCTCCGGAGCGTGCGGGATGCAGGGGGCTCCTCTGGCTGGCACTGCGCGTGCAAAAGAGAGGTGGTGAATCGGGCCTAACATTGCGCGATTTGCACGATCACGCGGGGTGTCGGATTTCAAAATTCCGATTCTTGCCGATCAGCTCCGTTACAATCCGATTCGATCCATTCCGCCTGAATCCAAACCTGGAACCTGATTCTTTTCTCGATCTCTCATTCAAATCCAATGAACTACATTTTGACACCGGAAGGGGATGCCTTCGTGGCGAACATCGCGAGTCGCCATGGCATCAGTGAAACGACGGCGAAGCAGATGCTCGCGGCGGTGAAGCGGGGCAATGGGACGATGGCGCAATTCCAGACGCAGGAGTTTGGCAGCGGCCAATGGATGCGCGGCGGGATGACGATGGTGGGCGACATGTTCAATCACGGGATGAAGGCGAGGGTGAATGACCTTTGCTCGGAGCTCTCGGCGGCGCTTGCGGATGGCGGGGATTTCTTCAAGCAGCCGGAGGAGCACGGGAGCGGCGGTGGGAGCGGCATGAGCATGAGTATGGGCATGAGCTCGGGAGGGAATTGGTGGCCGGCGGAGCTGGGCACGCCGACTAGCAGTGGCGCGCAGAATCACATCCGCTATGCGGTCTTTCCGGGGACGCGGCGGCTGGCGATTGAGCGCGCGGGGAAGCTTACGATCTACGACACGAGTGATCATGTGATCGGCGGGGTGAGCCAGCAGCAGGGCGGCGATAGTTCGCTGAGTTTCAGCAGCCAGCACGGGACGATCGCGGTGAGCAGCTTGCCGGTGGTCGCAGGTGCCAGCGTGGTGGAGAAGCCGCGTGAGAACCGGAACTTCGCGGTGGAGCAGGAGCCCAAGAAACCTGATGCGAAGGAGGGCAAGACGGCGGTTGCGGGCAAGTCCGCGGGAACGGCCTCGGCTTCAACTCCGGGTGATCCGGCGCCGCCGCTGCCGGATGTGCTGGCGCTGTTAGAGAAGCTGGGTTCCCTGCGCGATGGCGGGGTGCTGACCGCGGAGGAATTCGCAGAGAAGAAGAAGGATCTGCTGTCGCGGCTGTGATGTGTGTGTGCGTGCGAGGAAGCAGACGAAGCATTCGATCCCACTCCCTTGATTTATGAAACTGACGAGGATGATTCCGAAGACGTCGCCGAGGCATCTGTTGCTGGCGGGGATGGCGTTGGCATTGCCGGCACTGGCGGATCGTGCGGCACGCCGGTTGGCGGCACGTGGCTACATGCGCTGGACGGGCGTGCGGCCGCCGCGGAACCCGGCGACGCTCGGGGTGACTTGGTCGCAGGCGATCCTGTGGACGGCGGTGGCAGGTGCGCTGGGCGGGGTGGCGCGGATGGCATCGCGGAGGATCCTGGCGCCGGCATTGCCGGTGGAGGAGTGAGGAAGTGCCGAGTGATCAGTGATCGGTGATCAGTGAAAGACATCGGGGATGGGGAGGGAACGAACCGCGGAGGCGCGGAGGTCGCAGAGAGAGAGCGCGGAGGTCGGGGATGGGTGGGTGATGAACCGCCAAGACGCGAAGGACGCCAAGGAAAAGCGGGAGAGGATCGGGGGTGCCGAGTGAAGAATGTGCCGGGTGATCAGTGATCGGTGATCAGTGAAAGACATCGGGGATGGGGAGGGAACGAACCGCGGAGGCGCGGAGGTCGCAGA
>NZ_JAPDDT010000026.1 GCF_025950235.1 Luteolibacter arcticus
CGTTTCGAGGGGACTAAAAAGCCGATCGGGTTCGCCTTCTGTGAAGAAGAACCGCGATCGACTCTCGTCTCTCGCGCCGCGCTTGGTGCCGCGCGGCGGGGAGAACCTAGTCCGCCCGGAACGGAGGGGTCAATACCTTTTGAGATGTTTTTTCCGAACTTTTCGCCCCATTCCACGCAACGCATTGATTTTGCAGGATTGAGCGCAGGGAGAATTTTCCGGGCACCTTGCTACTAGAGGCGGCGTAGCTGCGAAATCGCCCTCATCGGATGCGGATTTTGCCTTCGGGACCCGTATCGAGGCGCTGCAGCCCTTGTATTTCCTTGGTTTGCGCGCCTTCGCGGAAGGACCCCATGCCGAACTACTATTTTCATAGTAGTTAACAACTGCTGCCGCTATCCGCCTAAATTCAAGGATCGCGACGCCGTGAATGACTGGGGCAGATCGCCATTCAACGAGGCCAAAAGGCCGCCGCGTTGCTCCCGCGGGCCTCACGCAGCGTGTGTCTCTATAAATAGGGGAATCGCCCCTCCCCCATGGCCGTGGCGGAGCGACTTTTAGCCAGTGAACGGACACGGAAAGGCCTCGCGGTCGCTCTCTGCCGGATCCGGACTCTCAAGAGACCGCAATGCGGGCCCCTTCCCTGGCACGGGATCCCCAGTTGCGGAGCGAACTCCCCAATCGATAGGATTTCGCGATGCGTGAACTTGCCCTCGAACCCTATTCGTCCCTCGCCGGCACCGATGCCGGTTCGATTGTCGCATTTGATGTGGGGGCGGACGGGATTCCCTACGTGGTGATCGCCGTGGGTCCACTGGACGATCGGACGACTCATGCAGGCGGTGCGATCTTCCCCAAGATCCGCCCCGAAGCTCCTCGAGGCTACCGGGTCTATCGCGCGGAGGCGGGTGCCACGAGACTGATCACGGCCATTGAGCGGGAAACGTTCAACATCCACCAAGTGCAGCCGATCGGCCACGACCAACTCCTCCTCGTCTGCTCGCGCTGCCAGTATCGCGAGGAGGGTGCCGACGAGAATGGCCGCTTCTCACGTGGACGGCCGTTTTCTTCAGGGAATCACCTTGGGAGACGGCGTTCAGGACGTTGCCGTGACGCCGGACGGCCTGATCTGGACCAGCTACTTCGACGAAGGCGTGTTCGGAAACCTCGGGTGGCCCGCTCCCTTAGGGAGCAGCGGCTTGGTCGCCTGGCGGCAGGACGGGACGGAGGCCTACGCGTATCAACCGGGCGACGGGCTCGACCACGTGTGCGACTGCTACGCCATGAATGCCTGCGGGAACGACGTGTGGATCTATTACTACACCGACTTTCCCTTGGTTCTGATCCGGGACGGTGCCATCGCGGCGCACTGGACTGTTCCGGTCAGTGGAGCGGACGCGTTCGCGATCTCCGGCGACCACGCCCTGTTCCGGGGAGGCTACGACAACCCGGATGAATATCATCTGCTCGAGCTCACAAGGCCCTCCGCCACCCTGAGATCCAGGTTCCAGCTCCGCGACTCGCGGGGCGAGCTCATCAAAGCGGAGCGCGTGGCAGGACGAGGCGAGGCCCTGTTTCTCCTCAGGGGCCGGGAAATCTTCAGAATCACGGTGGCCGAAGCGCGAGAAGTGGCCGCAGTGGTCACAGGAAGCGCGGTGTGGCTTTCACCACGCCGCGCTTTGAAAACGCTCAGATCAGAAGATCAAGATCAGGCCGGAGCCCCCACGACCTCGCCGGGAAGGGGGCCACCGTCATCCGGCTTGTCCTCAGTGGGCTTGGACACCGGCTTCTTGCGGAATTCTTCGGGAACCGGCGGCGGCTTGGGCGCGCTGGGCGGATTGCGCATTTCCCCGTGCTCGATGAGGTCACGGACGTGCGCTCCGTCGAGCGTCTCGAATTCAAGCAGGGCGTTGGCGATGAGTTCGATCTTATCCCTGCCCTGCGTGAGGAGCGAGGTAGCCTGCTCGTAGGCCTCGTCGATGAAGCGCTTGATCTCTTCGTCGATAAGGCGGGCGGTGTCCTCCGAGTAATTGCGGGCCCGTGACATTTCGCGGGCGAGGAAGACGGGGCCGTCGCCATCGCCGTATTCGATCATGCCGAGCTTCTGGCTCATGCCCCACTCGCAGACCATGTGGCGGGCGAGCGAGGTGGCCTGGCGGATGTCGCCTGAAGCACCGTTCGAGACGTCGTCGGTGACGAAGGCCTCGGCAATCCGGCCGCCCATGGTGACCACAAGGTTGGCAAGGGCTTCCTTGCGCTGGATCGAGTACTTGTCTCCGTCCGGCAAATACATGGTCGCACCGAGGTACGGGCCGCGCGGGATGATGGTGACCTTGTGCAGCGGGTGCGTGTGCGGCAGCACCATATTGAGATAGGCATGGCCGGCCTCGTGCCATGCGGTGCCGATGCGCTCCTTGTCCGACATGGCCAGGCTGCGGCGTTCACGGCCCCAGCGGACCTTGTCGCGTGCTTCTTCCATCTCGGCCAACGTGACGGCGGAAAGCCCGCGGCGGGCAGCAAGAAGGGCCGCTTCGTTGATCAGGTTGGCCAGCTCCGCACCGGAGAAGCCGGGCGTGCCGCGGGCGATAACGCCGAGGTCGGTTCCCGGGGCCAGCTTGATCTTCTTCACGTGGACGCGGAGGATTTCCTCGCGGCCGTTCACGTCTGGAAGCGACACGGTGACCTGGCGGTCGAAACGACCGGGGCGCAGCAACGCGGGGTCAAGCACGTCCGGACGGTTGGTCGCGGCGATGATGATGACGCCCTCCTGGGTGTCAAAGCCGTCCATTTCCACGAGGAGCTGGTTGAGCGTTTGCTCACGCTCATCGTGGCCACCGCCCATGCCGTGACCGCGATGGCGGCCGACGGCGTCGATTTCATCGATGAAAATCAGGCAGGGAGCGTGCTTCTTGCCTTGCTCGAACATGTCGCGGACGCGCGAGGCACCGACACCGACGAACATTTCCACGAAGTCCGAGCCAGAGATCGAGAAGAACGGCACGTCCGCCTCACCGGCGATGGCGCGGGCAAGCAGGGTCTTGCCGGTGCCCGGAGGACCGACCATCAGCACGCCTTTTGGGATCGAGCCGCCGAGCTTCTGGAACTTGCGGGGATCGCGAAGGAAATCGACGATTTCCCAGAGTTCCTCCTTAGCCTCTTGAATGCCAGCGACATCCTTGAAGGTGACCTTGTTGTGATCGCGGGTCAGCAGGCGAGCTTTGGATTTCCCGAAGGACATCGCGCCACGGCCGGCGGCTTTCATCTGCTGGCGGAACAGGAAGAACAGCAGCAAGACGATCAGCAGGACCGGCAGGAACGTGAAGATCGCGCTCTTGAGGAAGTCGTTGTTGGGCTCGTAGATGCCGTTGTCGCGAAGCAGGAAACCCAGCTCGTCGCCAAGCATCATCACTGGAGCCACCACCTTGAATTGCTTCGGCGCAGCGGCCTTGGCGTCGGCGGCAGGGGCCGGGGCGGCGGGGATATCGCGAATGCCCACGACCACACCGAGGTTGCCGTCCGACGAGTAAACCGTGAGCGGTGCCTTGTCATCCAGCGGCTTGATTTCGCCGAGGGCAGCCGCACGACGGAAAGCGGCTTCGGAAAGCTCCACGGTCTCCACCCCCGGCTCCGGAGCAGGCTCACGGCTGAGGCGGAAGACCACGGATTCACCGAGAATCTCGGCCACGTTCTCGGTGCGGACGGTCGCGCGGATCGTCTTGCGGCCGGGCTCTTCCCCCGGGCCACGCTCGGGCGAAGTGCGGAGGAACCCATTGATGACCGCATTATAAGCGGTGTCCTGAGTAGTGACCTTCAGCGGAAATTTCGGATCGTTGCGGTAGACCATCCCCTTGTCCCAATTGCTCTTGAACTCGGCAAAGGACAGCGGCTGGGTTGTCGAATTCACCGAGGGGCCGAATACGGCGAGAGCCAGGATGAGAAACGCGGCACTAAGGAGAATCGCGAGGCGCCAGTTGAATCCAGGCGGGTCGTTCGGTCCGCGCGCGCCAGAACCCTGCGGCGGACGGTTTTGAGACGGGTCAGACATGATTGATGAGGAAATCGCCCTTTTTACGGTCGCCGCAGGCAAACAAGCATCTACGGGGAAGACAGTGCAGAGGGCGCGACAGGGTAGCGCGACATTGCCGAAAGAAAACCCAATTTTTTCCGGCGCTCTTGCCGGTCCGGCAAGCGTTTGCCATGGATGGCGCGGATGGATCATCACGCGGCTCCCGACGAGACCCCGGAACCGCGGAAGGGTCCGGGCCGCGGGACATGGTGGCAACGTCGGCGCTCGGCCAGTGCGAGCAGCTCGCGGGTGCTCGGCCTGCTGGTGGATGCCTTTGCGGGTTTCGCCACCTTGGACGGCCGGCTGGATGCCGATGAGGCTGACCTGATCCTCGACCTGCTGCGCAGCGCCTTCCCCGAGGCCGACCACAGTTGGCTGGCACGGCGGGTCCAACGGGCGGTCCGCGAACAGAAGCCCCTCGCCCGTACCGCCTTGGACCTGCGCGAGTTGCTGGACGACCCGCAGAAAATGGCGGTCGGCCTGCAGCTCTACACGCTGGTCGATGCCGTGGGCCGCTCGGAAAGCAGCCGCAGCTCCTTTGAAATCTTCCTCCGCCGCCTCGGGCGGCCGGACCATGCGCGGCAGATCCTCGCGGAGATGTCGGGCGAGGAAACCGGCGAACATCCTGGCTTCGAGCGGCTCGTCTTCGGGGCCGGCGAGACTGTCGACGTCGAATTGCCCGCCGAGGCGACCGGTCACGCATTTCGCGTCTATCGGACCGCCGATCTGGTGCTGGTCCGGAATACGGGCGAGCATCCGCTGTGGGTCCGCGGGCGGTCGCTGGAAAGCGGCGCCTTCCTCCGCATGCGGGAACGCCAGCAAATCGTGCTCCCCGGCTGGACCCTGACCGCGGAAGACCTGGTTTTCTTCCTCAACGTCAAGCTGACCGGCAAAAGCCCCGCCATTTTCCTCGCCAGCACGGACGAGGGACTGAGCAGCGAACGCGCCCGCAGCCGCCAGAGCGAGGTCCGCATCCGCTTCGGCCTGCAGGCGGAGATCGAGGCGCTCAAGCCCACCCAGTTCATCATCGAGGGCATCGGCCCGCTGTTCCCGAACAAGCCCGTCTTCTGCGACCATCACCAGCGACTTTCCGACCCCGAGGGGGTATCGATCACACTCGATGCCCTGCGCCGCCGGCGCGCCGAGGCAGGCGGCCGGTTCCGCTTGGAGCCGGATCAGCGCGACTTCCGCGTTTCCAATGACCCCTCGGTCCTCGAAAGCGGCGACCTGCTGCTCGCCCCGGGTTTCTCCCCGCGGGTCGTGCTGCGGATCCGCTTCGATTCCGAGCGCCGCACCGGCGATGTCTTCATCCGCGAGGCCGAGGGCAGTGTCACCGCCGATGGCGTGCCGGTGAAGTCCTCCGCGCCGCTGCGCGACGGCACCATCATCCGGCTTTCCCGCACCCAGGCCCTGCGCTGCCGGTTCAGCGAGGGCATCATCGATGAAGAGCGAAATCTCATCGAAGCGCTCAAGGTGCAGGACCTGATCCACCAATTCGTTCCCGGCACCCGCGCGCTGGACAACGTCAACTTCGAGGTCGGGCGCGGTGAGATGATGTGCATCATCGGTCCCAGCGGCAGCGGAAAAAGCACACTCCTGTCGGTGCTGGCCGGCCAACTCGAGCCGACCCGCGGCCGCGTCCGTCTCAACGAGTCCTCCCTCTATCAGAACCGCCTCGAGCTGATCCGCTTCATCGCGAACATGCCGCAGGAGGAAGCGCTCAATCCCCAGCTCACGGTGCGCGAGCACCTGCGGCAGGCCACCACCATCCGGCGGCCGTTCCTCTCGACGGAAGAGATCGAAAGACGCGCCGACGGCATCCTCGCGGAGTTGGGCCTACAGGCGATCGCCCGCCGCCGGGTTGGCTCGCCAGGTGAAAAGACCCTCAGCGGCGGCGAGCGCAGCCGTCTCAACCTTGGTCTCGACCTCGGCAGCGCCGCGGAGGTTTTCCTCTTCGACGAACCGATCTCCGGGCTCTCGTCCAAGGACTCCGAGCACGTCGCCGAAACCCTCCGCTCGCTGGCCCGCGACAAGATCGTCATCGCCTCCCTCCACCGGCCGGGCGCGACGGTGATGAACCTTTTCGACAAGGTGCTGCTGCTCGACACCGGCGGCCGGGTCGCTTTCTTCGGCTCGCCCGCGGCGATGATCGCGTATTTCCGCGAGACCGCGGACGAACTCGGCATCTCCCACCCTGCGATTGCGGCGAATATCCCGCTCGGCGCGGACTTTGTCTTCGACGTGCTGGAAACCCCGCTCGCCCAGATCGGCGGCGGCCAGAATCCCTCCGCCGCACGACGTTTCCCGCCGAACTATTGGCAAGAACGCTTCGAGAGCGAATCGCTGGTCCACGCGCTCGGCGATACCGCCCCGCCGTCGCTCATCGAAAGCACCGACACCTCGCTGCCCTCCGTCCACGTCGCCACCGGCTTCGGTCGCCGGGTGACGCGCGCGTGGGCCCAGTTCGCGACCCACTTCCAGCGCTCGCTCTTCTCGAAGATGCGCAACCGCGGGACGCTCTACTCCACCCTGCTGGAGGCACCGCTGCTGGCCATGCTGATCGGCGTGACCCTGCGCTCGTCCAAGGAAGGCGCCTACGAATTCCCCACCGCCCTGCACGTTCCGGCCTATTTGTTCCTGTCGGCCACGGTGGCGATGTTCCTGGGGCTCACCAACTCCGCCACCGAGATCCTGCGGGATCGCCCGGTGTTGCGTCGCGAGCGGAATTGCCGCGCCAATCCCCTGCTCTACGTCGGCGCGAAATTCTGCGCGCTGGGGCTGGTCGCCGCCGCCCAGTGCTTCGTTTATACGCTCATCGGTCACTTCCTGCTGGAGATCCGCGGCACCGTGCCGAGCCAGTGGCTATGGATGACGCTCACCGCCTGCACCGGCACCGGCCTTGCGTTGCTGGTGTCGTCCATCGTCAAGACCGAGCGCGCCGCGCTGACCGCCGTGCCACTGCTGCTGGTCCCGCAGATGCTGCTGGCCGGCGCGCTGGTCCCCTTCCGCGAGATGAACCGCGGGCTCTTTGAAAACAGCGGGATCGAGCGCGAACGGGGCGGCGTCCCCGTCCCTTCCGATTTCATGCCGCTGCGCCATGCCTACGAGGCAATGGTCGTCACCCAAGCCACCCGCAATCCCTACGAGATCGAACGCATCCGCATCCAGCGCCGCGTCGATGCCATCAAGGAAATGCCGAGCCCGCTGGAGCCCGCCGTGGAGGAACGTCTCCAGCTCATGCTCCAGGCCTTGGTCAAACTCGGCGGTGCCCAAGCCACCACCGCTCGCAACGCCGAGGACCTGGCCGAGCGTATCAATATGCTGGCCCGAGGTGGCACCCGGCTGGAGATCGACTCGCTCAGGGTCCGCAACAAGGACGTGCTGGCCCGGCCGATCACCGAATTCTTCGTCAACGACCGCATCGACCTGCTGGTTCGCGAGGCCGAGACCTTCCGCCTCGACTACCGGAACGAGGACAAGCCCCGCCACATCTTCCTCGGCCTGAAGAAACCCGTCGCGGGGGACTGGGTGGACACCGTCGACTACGACAGCGCGATCTTGATCCTCGTGATCCTTGGCACCGGTCTCGCGACCTCCGCGGTGCTGGGGATTCAGAACCGGCGGACGAGGTGATGGGCAGTCAATCGTCCGATAAAGTGACGCGCTGAATCGGAGTGCGGTCCGGCAGATCCTGATTTTTCCGGGCGATCTGGCCAAGTATGCTGCAATGCACGGACAAATCCGTGGGCTCAAAATTCTCCGGTTCCACCTTCCCTCCCAGCATCGGCGGAACCTTGTAGCTGAAGCACTGGCCCGGAGCGAGTTGCTTGCCGCTTGCGAGAAGGTCGCCGACCAGCTGCGGCAAGAACCACTCGTTCACTTGGTTGGGCTGCTGGAGAAGCTCCCGGAACTCCTCATGCGAGCCCGCTACCACGGAGAGTTGGCCCGCGCCGGTGTCGAGCCACAGGACCTGGCCCGTTTCGTCCCGCAGGAAGAGATCACCCAAGGATCCCGCCAACATGAATTCGGTCCGCTCACCCACCAACCACCGCCAATCACTCAGAAGTTCGCCCGCCTTCTCGGGATCGAATTGGACGGTCAGTTCCTTCCAAGTGATGTGCATGGGGTCTTCTGGAGACTTATTTCGGCTCGCCGCAGTTCGGGCAGGCGTCGTCCGTCGCAGCAATCAAGATGCCGCAACGCTTGCAATCGGCAGGCTTTCCGGATCGGTCGGGCTTAACGACCCGGGGCTCCCGGAACCACTCCATGCGACCGTAGGTCAGACAAGTGAATGCTCCGACATCCTCATCCGACCAATCGAATCCGAGAAAGCTACTGCGGCTGGAATCCAGCGTAACCCGGGTCCTCTCGAAATCTTCGCCTCGACAATGCGGGCAGCGCAGAACGTGACCGTTGACGTACATGACCGGATAATCACGCCCCTTCCGGCGTGGCCGCCTGCTTCAGCGCCGCGGCGATTTCCGCGACCACCACGGCCGTCAGCGGCCGCGGAACCACGGTACCCAGAACCAGCCAGCCAAAGGGCGTTTCGACCGGGACGACTTCGAGCACCTCGTTCGCTCCGATTTTCACGTGCACATTCCCGGCCTGCCCGGCCACCGGGCGGTAGGCTTGGGCGAGGCTGCGGGCGAGGAAGTGCATCCGCGCGTAGGCGGGGTCCTCCATGACCGGCTTCCCCTCGCGATCGAGGATGAAGACGCCGCGCGCACCGGTGTGGCGGATCAGGGCGTCGCGAAAACGGGCGAGGCGGACCAGCAGCGGACCGCGGCCGGGCGGCAGCGGCTCAGCGGACGGCGGCGTGGGCTCCACCGGCGGGAGCGGCTCACCCAGCTCGGATTCAAAGACTTCGTCCGCAGGCAATTCCGGGACGACGGCGACGGGGGCGGGAGGCCGCGGTGCGGATCCAGCAAAGCCGACGAACTCGGTGCCGAAACCGGCATCGGGCGAGTCCGTGACCTCCGGTTCGGTGCTATCGGCCAGCAGGCGTTCGGCCAAGCGCCGGACCGCCGAGGCATCGATCCATGGTTCAAGCGGATCCATCGCGGCGAGGAGAGACAGGGTGGCCGGCGCGTTCCAGTTTGGCTTCGATCTCCGCGCGAAGGGCATCGAAGACCGCCAAGGCACCCGCGCCATCTTCCAGCACGCCGACCGGCAGGCCGCGGGCGCTGGCTTTCACAAAAAGTCCGTCGCGCGGGATCATAGTGCGCAGGACGAGGTCCTCGGGCAGGATCTGGCGCAATGCTTGGACAGACTCGCGACTTTCCGCCATATCGTTCTGGACCATGGTCATCAGGACGCCGAGCACGATCAGCCGTGGGTGAATGACTCTCAGTCGATTAAGACCTTCCAGCATCTTTGGCACGGAGCGGATGCCCAGCGGCTCCGCTTGCTGAGGGACCAGCACCGCATCGCTGGAGGCGATGATGTCGGCGGTGAGGCCGAAGAGCCCGGCGGGCGTATCGACGAGGCAGATGTCGAAGCCCCGGGCCTCGACCGCGCGCAGGAACCCACGAACGCGCGCAAGATGGGCACCGGTGGGCGCGCCACCGACCTCGTAGTCGCTGGCCTGACCGGCGGCGACCAAGGTGAAAGTCTCAAGCCGGGTCGGCACCAGCAACCTCTCCAGCGGGATGCCCGGGTCGGCGAGGTAGTCGTAAAAGCCGGACAGCATGCGCGACTGGCGGGTCAGCGAAAGACCCACCGAGCCCTGAGGATCAGCGTCCACCAGCAAGGTTCTCAGGCCCGCGCGGGCAAAGGCATGGGCCATGTTGATCGAGGCGGTGGTCTTGCCCACGCCTCCTTTTTGACTGGAAACCGCTATACTGATCACGCTGTTAGCTCCGGGGAAATCGCTGCCGCAGCGTAGCTTCGGCTTGTAAGCACGGAAGCCTTTTCTGCACGCTGCGACTGCCCCCTCCCTACCCTTGCCCGCCGATGTCAAATGTCGCTCCTCTCGCCTGCCTAGTTGCCCTGACGGTCGCCACCACCTCCTGCCGGGAAAACGATGCCTCGGCCGCAGCAAAGGCCGGTCCGCCACCGGTGATCGCGCCGGAAATGCAGGCCAACCAGATGACCACCGGACCCCAGGGTCTGGCGGCAGCCCGCAAGAACTCACCCGTCCACTGGCAGCATTGGGAGCCGGCGGTGCTGAAACGCGCGACGGATGCGCGGCGGCTGGTGTTCGCTTTCGTGGGTAGCGCCCAGTATCCGGGCTGCCTGGAAGCGCTGGAGGCAATCGACCGCGACCCCGAGCTGGTTTCCCGCCTCAATGCGGACTTCCTCCCGGTGCTGGTGGACATCGAGGTGGCCCGCGAGACGGGCATCGTCGCCGGGCTGCTGAGCGAGGAAATCCGGATGCCCGTGTCATTCCCCTTCCTGCTGGTGCTGTCGCCCGAAGGCAACGAGGTAACGTGGCGGCCGATCGCCTACTCACCCGGCAGCGATTTCAAGAAACTCTTCGATGGGGCGACCGATGTGATCGCGAAAATGTGGACGGAGGATCCCCAGTACAACCTGCGCAACAGCCGCGCCGACCACGAGCAGCGCCTGAAACGGATCGTCTTCCCCGATACGGTGGCCGATGTTGCGACGCGGGACGCCTTCCTGATCAGCGCCACCCGGCAACTGATGAGCCAGTATGACCCGGACATCGGCACCTTGTCCGGCACCGGCGGCTTGTTTCCGCTGGGCAGCCTGCAGTGCTTGGCCTCGTCCTCGAACGATCCGGCGATCCCCGCGGATCTGGCCGGGCGCTGCCGCGAGGCGGTGACGGCATTCAGCAAGCACGTCCTCTATAGCCCGATGGTCGATCCACTGGACGGCGGCGTGTATTCCAGCCGTCGCGGGAATGCCTGGGACCTGCCGATGCCACAGCGGACCTGCATGACGCAGGCCCGCGCTGCCCGTGCCTTGGTCAGCTTGCATGCGTCAATTGGCGAGGCGCGCCCGCTGGAGGTGGCGCTGGGGGCGGTAAAATACGCCGAGGAGCAATTCGCCATGCCGGACGGCTTGTTTTCCAATCAGCGACAGCCCACGCCCACGGTGCTTCGCGACGGCCTGTGGACTCGCGAGCAGATCGATGCCGCGCTTTCCCCGCAGGAGGCCGCGCTGTGGAAGGCGCTCTGCGGGGTCCAGGATCTCGGAAATCTGGCGAGCGAGGCGGATCCACAGCGGGAGTTCTTCCGGTTGAATTCGCTCGGCATGCGGGTGTCCCTCACCGAGGCCGCGGCGAAAGCGAAGCTGGACGCGGCCCAAGCGCCCGGGCTGTTTGAAAGCGGCCGCAAGAAGCTGCTCGCGGCCCGGCTCACGCGCTTGCCGCAGCCGCCACCGGCCGCGGCGGGTGCCGCGTCACCCAGCTTCCGCATGGTGTCCGCCTACGCGGCCCTGTTCACCGCGACCGGCGAAGTTGCATGGCGGGACAAGGCGCTGGCACTCGCGCAGCGGGCCTGCGAGACCTTTTCCAAGGATAACCTGCTGGTGGAACAGGCCCCGCCGGTCCCTGCGTCCGTGGCGGACGCACGGGCCTTCACCTACGCACTCGCCATTCAGGCAGCCCTGGATTTGGCGGAAATCACGCTCGATGACACCTGGCGGCTGTGGGCTGGGGATCTGGCGACGGTGGTGGCAGAGCAATTCCGCAGCGACGATGGCCGGTTGATCGAGGCTCGTCCGGCATCGACGCCGATCAAGCTGCCAATCGCGGACCGCATCATGCTTTTCGATGACTCTACCGCCGGCCTCATGAGGATGAATGCGGCCCGCCTTGAAGCGCTGGGCCAGCCCCCGCCGCCGGAAATGGCGAAACTGGCACGCTCGCTGCCACCCGCGGGGATCCAACCGGTCGTCGTGACGGATTCGATTTTGGCGATCTCGTTTGGCCGCTCGCGGGCCATCGTCGAGCTCCCGGCCGATCCATCCCCGGAATGGCGCGAGGCCGCGGCAAAATTGCCGCTCGACCGCATCGCAAGGCGGATCGGCAAGGAGAGCGCGGTGAAAATCCGCCGTCCCGACGGCACCACTGCCACTGCGGCCACCCCGGCCGAACTTGCCGCGGCGGTCGGGGGCCCAAAACCCTGATGCGATTTTTCCTCTCGCATCCAGCCGGGGGCGTCGGATTGTTTTGCCCATCATGAAAGCCCACCGCCTTTTCCGCTACCTTCCCCTGCTGGCGATCGCCAGCGTCTCGGCCGACACCTTCGAGCTGAAGGACGGCACCACGATCGAAGGTACCATCCTCAAGGAGGACGGCAGCGACTACATCATCCTGGTGCAGGTCACCAAGTCCATCAAGGACGAGCGCCGCATCCCGAAGGCGAACGTGGTCAACCAGGTCGCGGAAAAGAAGGACGAGACGGAATTCCTGGAGATCGCGAAGCTGGTGCCCACGCGTGAGATGCAGACCGCCGAAGTCTATCAATCCCAGGTGAACAAGGTGGAGTCCTTCATCAAGAGGTATCCCCAGAGCGAAAAGAAGCCGGAGGCGCTCAAGGTGCTTTCCGTGCTGGAGAAGGAGTTCGACGTCGTGCAAGCCGGCGGCATCAAGTTCCAAGGCAAGGTGATTTCCGCCGCGGACCGGCTGCCAAAGGCCTATGCGCTCGATGCCGGGATCCAGGCCGCCGCGATGAAGGCCGCCGCCGACCAAGGTGACATGACCACCGCCCTGCGCGCGTGGTCGAAGCTCGAGACCGGCTTCCAGGGCAGCAGCGCCTACCGCCAGAACATCCCCTACGCGGTGAAGATCATGAAGGCGCAGTTGTCCACCGTCACCTCCAGCCTCGCCACCTTTGACGCTCGGACAAAACAGCGCGCCGATGGCCTGGCTGCCATGGGCGGCTCCGATCGCAGTCTCAGCACCGAGGCGATCCGGGAAGAGCAGGAGGCCTACATGGCTCGCCTCGAGCGGGACAAGGCCGCCGGCCACAAGTGGCCTCCGCTCGATCCCTACGTGAAAGCCCCGTTGGAAGAAACCAAGCGTTCGCTGGAGACCGAGATCCGCCGCTTGGAAAGCACCGGCACCGCCAATCTGCCGAAGTCAGAAGAGGCCTATGAAACCGCCTGGGCTGCCGTGACCAAGCAGGGTGCCACCCCGCAGGAGGTCTCCACCGCCCTCTCCGCCGCTAGCAGCGCCAGTCTCCCGCCCGCCTACTTGGACATGCTCAAGAAAGCCGCACCCGCGACGCCCGCTCCCTGATTTTTTCTGCTCATGTTTGCCCGCTCTTCCCGCCAAAACCGCCAGACGGCGGAGACCCGCATCGACCTCTCCATCGACCTTGATGGAGAAGGTATTTCCAGCATCTCCACCGGCATTGGTTTCTTCGACCACATGCTGACGCTGTTCTCGCGCCACGGGTCGTTCGACCTGAACCTCGACGCGAAGGGCGATCTGGAGGTCGACTTCCACCACACCGTGGAAGACACCGGCATCACGCTGGGCGAGGCAATGCGGGAAGCGCTCGGCGACAAGCGTGGCATCCGCCGCTACGGCTGCTGCTACCTGCCGATGGACGAGACGCTCGCCCGGGTGGTGGTGGACCTGAGCAACCGCCCGCACTTGGAATTTCGCGCCGCGCCGAACACGCCTTCGGCGCCGAATTTCCCGTTCACGCTCGTGGAAGAGTTCTGCCGTGCGCTGGCTTCGAATCTGCGGGCGAACATCCATGTCGAGCTGCTCTACGGCCGCGATGGCCACCACATCGCCGAGGCCATCTTCAAGGGGCTTGCCCGCGCCTTGCGCGAGGCATGCGAAAAAGATCCGCGAGTGAAAGGCATCCCGAGCACGAAGGAGGCACTGTGAAAGTCGGAATCATCGACTACGGCGCGGGCAACCTGCGCAGCGTGGCCAACGCCGTCCAAGCGCTGGACATCGAGCCCATCCTTGTTTCCTCCGCCGAGGAAATGGAAGGGCTCACGCACCTCATCCTGCCGGGCGTCGGCTCATTCGGCGACTGCATGGCGGAGCTCGAGAAGCGCGGCCTCATCGGACCGATCCGCGATTGGGTCGCCTCCAACCGGCCCTACTTCGGCATCTGCCTCGGCTATCAGATTCTCTTCGAGGAAAGCGTGGAGGCTCCGGGCGTGCCCGGCCTCGGCGTCTTCCGCGGAAAGGTCGTCCGCTTCACCGAAGACGGCCGCAAGATCCCCCACATGGGCTGGAACGCCGCCGAGCCGGTCTCGCTTGCCGACCCGATGTGGGAAGGCCTTGGCGGTCAGCCGTATTTCTACTTCGTCCACTCGTATTTCCCGGTGCCGGAGGATGAGAACATCATCGCGATGACCACCGAATACGGTGAGACCTTCGCCAGCGCGATCCGCTCCAGAGCCGTGGTGGCGACGCAGTTCCACCCGGAGAAAAGCCAGCAGGCTGGGCTGAAGCTGTTAGGGAACTTCCTCGAGGTGGGGGTGCCAGTGGAGGACTAGCTCAGCCACGCCAAAAACTCGCGGTTCCCGTCGGTGCCGGTGATCGGCGAGTCGATCAGCCCCTTCCACTCGCGGCCGAGTTCCCCGGTCACGAAGGCGCGGATCTTTTCCACCGCCCGCTGGTGCAGCTCGGGATCACGGACGATGCCGCCCTTGCCGATATCCTCCCGCTCCAACTCGAACTGGGGCTTGATCAGGCAGACGATACAGCCGCCCTCCTCCAGCACCCCGAAGGCGGCCGGGAGGATCTTGGTCAGTGAGATGAACGACAGATCCATCACGATCATCCTCACCTTCTCGCCCAGCGTCGAAACTTCGAGCCCGCGGGCATTGAACTGCTCCTTCACCACCACCCGAGGATCGGTGCGGAGCTTGTAGGCGAGCTGGTTGGTGCCCACGTCGATCGCGTGGACCTTCACCGCGCCGTGCTGGAGCAGGCAATCGGTGAAGCCGCCGGTGGACGCCCCGATGTCGAGACAGGTCCAGCCTTCGGGAGAAATCCCGAACGCTGCCAGTGCACCTTCCATCTTCAATCCGCCGCGGCCGACGTATCTCGGCTTTTCCTTCACCTCCAGCGGGGCGTCCTCGGGAAACTTGGTGCTCGGCTTGTCCACGATGCGGTCGCCGCTGCGCACCTCGCCGGCGAGCACGAGGCGCTTGGCCTGTTCGCGGGATTCGCACAAGCCACGGGCGACCAGCAGGGCATCGACTCGTTCTTTTTTCACGGTTGGGAAAGGGATTCACCGCCAAGACGCCAACGACGCCAAGTCCGGAATGGAAATCTCCGCTCATCCTCGGCGAACCTGGCGTCTTGGCGGTTCCATTTTCCCCTCCAAACCCCTCACCACTCGCGACTTGCCCCCGGCGGCGACTTCCCCTTTCCTCCCGCGCGTGACCCGCCACCGCACCGACGACCTCCGTATTTCCGGCCTGAACCCGCTCATTTCGCCGGCGATCCTGAACTATTTCCTGCCGGTGTCGGAAGAAGCCTCCGAACTCGTCGCCTCCGCCCGCTCCCAGTCCGAGGCGATCCTGAAAGGCGAGGACGACCGCCTGCTGGTCATCGTCGGCCCCTGCTCGATCCACGATCCCGAAGCGGCGATCGAATACGGCAAGAAGCTCAAGGCGGAAGCCGAGCGCCTTAAGGACGACGTCTTCGTGGTGATGCGCGTCTATTTTGAAAAGCCGCGCACCACCGTCGGCTGGAAGGGCCTGATCAATGACCCGCGGCTCGATGATTCCTTCGACATCAATCACGGCCTGCGCGTCGCCCGCGGCCTGTTGTTAGATCTCGCGAATCTCGGCATTCCCGCCGGCACCGAGTTCCTCGACACGATCTCGCCGCAATACATCGCCGACCTGATCGTCTGGGGTGCCATCGGCGCGCGAACCACCGAAAGCCAGGTCCACCGCGAACTGGCATCGGGCCTTTCGATGCCCGTCGGCTTCAAGAACGGCACCGGCGGCTCGATCCAGATCGCGCTCGATGCCATCCAGTCGTCGTCGCGCCCGCACCATTTTCTGTCAGTCACCAAGCAAGGCGTGTCGGCCATCGTTTCCACCACCGGCAACGACTCCTGCCACATCATCCTACGCGGCGGAAAGACCGGGCCGAACTACGAGAAGGAACCCATCGAGGAGGTCGTGAAGATGCTTTCCGAGCAAGGCCTGCCACCGCACGTGATGGTCGATTGCTCGCACGGCAACTCGATGAAGGACTACCGCAACCAGCCGCTGGTCGCGAACGCCTTGTGCAAGCAGATCGAGGAAGGTTCCAAGTCGGTCGTCGCGACCATGGTCGAGTCGAACCTAGTCGAAGGAAACCAGAAGCTGGTGCCCGACCTCGCGAAGCTCACCCGCGGCCAGTCCGTCACCGATGCGTGCATCGGCTGGGATGACACGGTGGCGGTGTTGGACAAGTTCGCCGCCGCGGTGCGGGCACGGCGCGCTCTCTGAGTGCTCAGTTCTCGCGAAAACGATTCCGCAACTCAGGCGCGGTCCCCCCGGCCAAAAGGGCCCGACGCCATCCGAACTCTGCACGACACGCGGGCCCGTCCAGAGCACCAAGTGGATCCACACGCTTCGGCCACGCGGTGGGTCGGACGCTCGGTTCACAAAAGTCGTGCCCATCAAGTCGCGAGCAGTAAGCTCCACCATGCCTTCGCCGACCCCTCACGCTGCCTTTCCCGGCGCGGTGTGGCCGGCCATCCCGCCGACGCCTGCGGCTGCGTTGCTTGCCGTGCTCGGGCAGTTGGCCGAAAGCCAGTTCATGACGGCGGATCAACTCGCGATGGCCCGCCGTCCGCAGTTGGAAGCATTGATGGCTCACGCCGCCGCGCAGTTGCCCTTCTGGCGCAAGCGCTTGAAGGCAGCCGGACTCGATCCGCAATCCGCGAAGAACGCCGCACTCAGCCTGACGGAATGGCACACGCGCTGGGCTGCCTTGCCGGTCCTGACGCGCGCCGAGGTGCAATCGCTCGATGCGCAATTGCGGGTCGCCAAGCTCCCCGATGGCCATGGTGTGGTGGGCGAGAGTGTCACCTCCGGTTCCTCCGGCCGTCCGGTGCGGATCGCCCGTAGCACACTGGATTACTTCTATTGGCAGGCGTTCCAACTGCGCGAGCACGTCTGGCGCGGCCGCGACCTCGCGGGCAGGTTTCTCACCATCCTTCGCGATGACAGCCGGCAGGTCATCGACGAGAGCATCCACCTGCGAAGCATGGCCGACTGGGGTCCGCCGGCCTCGGTGGTGTGGCCCACGGGAAAGAGCTTTCTGTTAGACTACCGCGCACCGATCCGCCTCCTGGTGGAAACCATCCGCGAACTTCAGCCCGACTACCTCTGCACCTTTCCCTCGCTGCTGATGGAAATCCTGCGCCACGCCCGTGGCGAAGGGATCGAGCTGCCGCCATTGAAGGAGGCGATCGGCGTGGGCGAGGCAAGCCCGCCCGAGCTGGCGGGACTCTGCCGGGAAGTCTGGAATGCCCCGCTGTGCAGCACCTACACCGCCGCGGAAACGGGTGCGATGGCCTATCAGTGCCGCGAGGGCGGCCGGTGGCACGTGCAGGCGGAGAAGTCATACATCGAGGTGCTGGATTCGGATGGCCGGCCCTGCGAGCCGGGTGAGACGGGACGCGTCATCGTGACACCGCTTCACAATTTCGCGATGCCACTGCTGCGCTATGAAATCGGCGACCTCGCCACGGTGGGTCAGGGGCCCTGCCCCTGCGGCCGCTCGCTGCCAATACTCGACGCGATTCCCGGCCGCGCGCGCGACCTGTTGATGCTACCCTCAGGCGAATTCCGCCCGCCCTACTACGGTCACCATGCGGTGATGCAGGTGCGGTCGATCCGCCAACACCAGGTCATCCAGACCTCGCGCCACCGGGTCTGCCTCCGCCTCGTGGTCGCCCATCCGCTGACCCGCGATGAGGAAGCGCATGTTCTCAAAAGCGCCCGCGATGCCCTCGGCGCGGGCTTTGAGGTCGATATCGAGTACATCGATGAAATCGTTCGCGGTCCCACCGGAAAGTTCGCCGAATTCGAGCGCCGTTGTTAGAGCCAGCTTTAACAGGTTTCGCGTCGTTTCACGCGAAATCCCGGCAGGATGCTTCTCCCCGCTGGCCTGGAGCGGCTACGCTTTTAGCGAAGTCCTTGTGGATAGGAATTCGAGAACAAAGACTCACGATGCGGCCCGTCGCCGCCAGTCAGCGACGGTCATGGACACGCCGCTACATGGGCAGACGCGCCGCTCTTGGCCGGTTTACCCGGCTCAGTGCATCTCCGGCACTGGCAGGTCGATCACTCGCTCAGCTTCCCAGCGTGTGACCTTGCCGTCCTTGTTGACGTCGTAGTGCTTCATCATGGCATCGAGTTCCATTGGCTCGAGCTTGGTCGTGCCCGCGCCGGCTTCCGTCACTCCTTGCTCGATCTCCTTGCGGGTCAGGCTGCCGTTGCCGTCGTAGTCGAAGCGATCGAACTTCTCCAGGAGCGACATCATCTTGCGGCCATGGGCAGCCTCGGTGTGTTCTTGATTGGCGCAGGAGGCGGCGAGCAGGAAGGGCAACAAGGCAAGGCGTTTCATCCGCAGATGTTCTTTCCCAAAGCCCCCGCCGGGACAAGCGGTAAAGCAGGTTGACCGGGCCAGCACCGCGGGGGAATGCTTGCCGCCGTGCGCGTCCGCATCCTTGCCGCCGGAAAACCCGCCCTGGCCTATGC
Source organism: Luteolibacter arcticus (assembly GCF_025950235.1). Taxonomy (NCBI): domain Bacteria; kingdom Pseudomonadati; phylum Verrucomicrobiota; class Verrucomicrobiia; order Verrucomicrobiales; family Verrucomicrobiaceae; genus Neoluteolibacter; species Neoluteolibacter arcticus. The sequence goes on from NZ_JAPDDT010000026.1 coordinate 18,722, forward strand.
CAAGAGCGGCGTGGACGAATATCTCAAACGGCTCGGCCGCTACGGCAGCTACGAGCTGGAATATCTGAAGGCCGGCGACTCCGCCACGGTCTCGGCAGCGCTGTTAGAACGATCGGCCGGGAACTTCCGCATCGCCATGGACGAACGCGGCGAGGTGCTCGCCACCCAGTCATGGGCGGACAAATTCGCCTCCCTCGAAATGCGCGGCGACGTGAAGGCGGTCAGCTTTCTGATCGGTGCCTCGGACGGCCACACGGAGGAACTGCGCCAGACCTGCGATGCGGTCTGGTCACTCTCGCGCCTGACCATGCAGCATGAGCTCGCGCTGGTCGTCCTGCTGGAGCAACTCTACCGCGTCGCCACATTGCGACGCGGCGAGCCGTATCACCGCTAGAGTCAATCCTCCGCCGGGATCGTCACCGGAATGACCACGGTATTATTCTCGTAGTTCGTCTCCGCGAGAATCCCATCCGGATTCACGGTCAGCTCGAGCTGGTAGTCACCGGCAGGCAGCGTATCGATCTCGATCCATTGGCCCGGCAGGCCACTGTCATAGGCGTCTCCCCAACCGGCTTGGATGCCTTGCTTGCTACAGTTGAAGCGTGTCCGCGAGTTCGCCCCGCGATCCCAGCGATTGGTGTCGAGCAGGCAGAAGCTGACCTTGCGGCCGGAGCGGAGTTCGTTGCCTTCCAGATCGAGCAAGCGCGACGCCGCGAAGCCCTTGAAGTGGTAGTGGCCGTGGCACTCTTGGAATTCGAAGAAGGGATTGCCCTCGGGATCGGGCATCACCATGTCAAAGCCGCCGATATTGCGGATCTCGGTGGTGTAGCGGAGCAAGCGGCGCTCACCCGCATCGATCATCCCTTCCTGCACCTCGCACGAGGCCGGATCGAAAGTCTCCGTGCTCGTGTAGGGCTCCAGCGTCAGGGCCCACGGCGTCAGATCCGCGCCATCGCCGGCGACGAGGGCCATGACAGTCCGGCCGGAGTAGGCGGTGGCGGCATCCACCGCGAGAAAGTAGTCACCAGCGGTGGTTTCCGGGATCACCACGCGAGTGGTGCCGCGGATGAAGGAGGTGTCGCCCTTGGCCGGCTTGCCGGTCGGCGGGATGCTCCCGTGGCGGACGGAAATGGTCGACTTCCCCTTCCCGCCTTCTGCAACCACCGACAGCCTTTGGCCGGCGGCGACCGGCACGCGGAACAGGTGCCGTCCGCCCTTCGCGCTACCGAGATGGTGGATCACGCCGAGGCTGTCCAAGTCACGGACTTCGCCAGCCGGATGGATCTGATAGAAGCCCTCGACGACGGGCCCCACCACCCCCTTGGAGGAGAACGAGCGGGCTTTCACCGTGGTGTCGCTGGTGATCGACAGGCTGGCGGGCGCGACCGGCGACGAAGCCGTCGGGTCACTGCCATCGAGGGTGTAGCGCACCGTCGCGCCCTTCGCCTTGAGAGTGCAGGTCGTGGCACCGGGGTAGATTCCGGGTGGCGGGTTCAGGACCGCCGCCGCCACCGCCCCTTTTGCCTGCTTCGTCACCGCCACCATCTTCACCCCGTTGTAGCCGCCATTGGCACCTTGGAGGCCGATGAACCAGACCCCTGCGCTCGGTGCTTCCACTTGGAGGCGCTGGCGAGTGCCGGGAAAGCGTGAGTCGAAATCCGCATCCGCGCCGCCGTAGCTCGGGTGGACGCTCTTCCGCAGATAGAGTTCCAGATTCCCGGTGCCACCGTTCGTCGTGACCGTCAGCCGCGCCGTGCCCTCCGGGACAACCACGCGGTAAACGATCATGCCGTGCGGATCGGTCGAGGTCAGCCCGGCCAAGGGCACTCCCCCCTGCACCACTTTCGGGAACGGCGTCACCTCGATATGGGCGATGACCGGTAGCGAACAAAGAACTCCGAGCAGGAGTGGCAGCAGCACTTTCATGGCGCGAAGCTTCGACCGTCTCCGGCCAAAGGAAAAGCCCAACTTCAGCGTAACATGCTGGTCGCCTTGTCCACCGCCTCGACCAGCTTTTCGACCTCCTCCGCGGTGTTATAAGCCGCAAATGACGCCCGGGTCGTGCCGGTGATGCCAAAGCGCGCCATCAGCGGCTGGCAGCAGTGATGCCCCGTGCGAACTGCAACGCCCATTTGGTCAATCAGCGTGCCCAGATCGTAGTGGTGCACCCCCTCGATCGCAAAAGAAAGCGCCCCCGCCCGGTCATCCGGCCCATAGAGCTTCACCCCCGGCAGCGACGAAAGCCCGTCCGCCGCCGCTTTGATGAGTTTCTTCTCATGTTCGGAGATCGCTTCAATCCCAACCCCATGGACAAAGTCGAGCGCCGCGGCGAAAGCGATCGCGCCCTCGATGTTCGGCGTCCCGGCCTCGTATTTGAAGGGCAGGTCGTTGTAGGTGGTCTTGGCAAAAGTGACCTCCTTGATCATCTCGCCGCCGCCGCGCCATGGCGGCAGGGCATCGAGCACCGCCCGCTTTCCCCAGAGCACGCCGATACCGGTGGGCGCATAGACCTTGTGGCCCGATAGCGCGACGAAATCGGCACCGAGCGCCTGCACGTTGATGGCCAGATGCGGCGCGGCTTGGGCGGCATCGATCACCACCAGCGAGCCCGCGGCCTTCGCGGCGGCGGTCATCTCGTGGACCGGGTTGACCGTACCGAAGGCGTTCGAGATCCAGTTGAACGCGGTCACCTTCGTCCGCTCCGAGAGCAGCCCGCGGAAGGCATCCTGATCGAGCGTCCCATCGTCGTGGCACGGGATCACCTGGAGCGTCGCGCCGCTGCGCTCACACAGCATCTGCCACGGCACGATGTTCGAATGATGCTCCAGCGTGGAAATCAGCACCTCATCCCCCGGCGACAGGGCCAGGATCGCGGCCACCAGATTGATCGAATCGGTCGTCCCGGCCGTGAAAATCACCTCGGCGGGATCGGCGGCATTCAGGTGGCGGGCGACCGTTTCACGGGCAGCCTCATGGGCGGCCGTCGCGGCGCGGGCCAGATGGTGGGTGCCGCGGTGGATATTGGCGTTGATCTCCTCGTAGTAGCGGCGCGAGGCGTCCAGCACCGCGAGCGGCTTCTGGGTGGTCGCCGCATTGTCCAGATAGACCAGCGGACGGCCGTTCACCTCTTGCGCCAGAATCGGGAACTCGGCGCGGATCGTGACGGAATCGAATGCCATGTGCGCGCAAGGGAAACGAGGCCCGGGCCGATTGCACGGGAAAAAACCAAATCAGGCCTGCGGCGGCAGGTGGTCCTGGCAGTATTCCTTGCCGTCCGGGAGCGTGAAGAATTCCAGATCCTCCGAATCGCGCTCGGTGCGGCCGCAGGACTCGCAGCGGTGGAAGGCCAACGCCTCCGGCCGGCTCGCGGTCTGGAACTTGCGGCGGCGGTGGGCCGCCTTCACCAGCGACTTGCGGCCATGGACCACGTCCGGCAGCACCCACAGCAGGTAGGGCACCATCGCCGGCACGGTCAGAATCAGGCTCATCGGATTCGTGATCGCGTTCAGGAGGAGCAGCACCCCGGAAAGCCAGCCCAGGAATCGAACTTGGATCGGAAACAGGAAAAAGAACGAGAACTCGACCCGCGGGAACAAGGTCGCGAAGGAAAGGAACAGCGAAGTATACAGCATGCTCCCGCTGCCAAGCAGGCCGGGATCGAACACAAACTGCGCAACCGCCAGGCCAATCCAGGCAACCAGGATGTAAAGGGTCAGCCGCGTGGCGCCCCACGCTTCCTCCAGCGAATCGCTGATGAGAAAGGAAATCTGGACGGCGAAAAACAGAAACAACACCCCGAACGGCGTGAATCGCTGCATTCCCATCGGCGCAAACAAGAACGTGAACACCCGCCACACCTCGCCGGAGAGGATCTTCGCACGGTCGAAGTCCAGCAAGAGCGCGATCTCCGGCCGCGCCCACTGGCAGGCATAGGCGATCACCCCGAGGAAAGTCAGGTACTTGAAGAGCCCCGGAAAATGGAGCCACTCCAAGCGTCGTTCGATCCAATCAAGCCATCGCACGCGGCGAAGCAAAGCCGGGCACCCGCAGGCTGACAAGGCGCAAGCCGGTCGCGGGGCAACAAGCCGCCACGGCAGCGCACCGGAGATCGCGTCGTTAGAAGACGCTCCCTTCAGTCCAACAGCCGGATCCCATCGAACTGCTTCGCCGCGGTGACACGCACGGTTTCAATGAATTCCTGCATGAAGGCCTGCCCCGCCGCCTCACGGGTGGTCGCCGCATGGAGTGACGCACGAAGCCCCTTCGAGGTGATCGGGATCTCCGCCACGTAGTCCTTTTCCAGGTAAGGCTGCACCGCCCAGCGCGGCAGCGCCGCAATCCCACGGCGGCTTTTCACCAGTTGCAGGATCGCCACCGTCAGCTCGGTGGTGCGGCGCTCCCGCGGCTCGACCCCCGCCGGTTCCAGCACCTGGCGGAAGAGGTCCATACGATTGTCCGGGATCGGATAGGTAATCAGCGTCTCCATCGCGAAGTCACGAGGACTCAAGTACGACTTCTCCAGTAGCGGGTGGTCGTGCGCCACCAACGCCGGCATGTCGTATTCGAACAGCGGGTGATGCTCGATGCCCTTGCGCCGCTTCGCCGTGGAAACGATCACCAGATCCGCCCGGTTCTCATCCAGCAGCCCGACGGGATCCGGATGGAAGCCAGAGACAATGTCCATCTCCACATCCGGCCAGCCCTCGCGCAAGGAATCCATCGCCGGCATCAGCCAGTCGAAGCACGAGTGGCACTCCACCGCGATGCGCAGGGTGCCCGCGGTCCCCTGCCCGATCCGCGCAAGATCGCGCTCAGCATCACGCGTCAGCCGCTTCACCTCGTAAGCCAGCACCAACAGCCGCTCGCCCGCACGGGTCCAGCGCAGCGGGCTGGTCTTCCGCTCGAACAGCTCGAAGCCGTAGTGATCTTCCAGCGCCCGCATCTGGTGGGACAATGCGCTCTGGCTCAGCGAAACCTTCTCGCCGGCGCGGGTCAGGTTGCCGGTCTCGGCGAGGGCGATCAGGGAATCAAGGTGGCGGATCTCCAACACGCGGCGACTTCTACAGTCGCTCGTCATGAATGCAACGGCCAATCACCGTGAAGAACCTTCGTTTGGTTCATACCACAGATTTGCCCATGCTGCGCGACGATGAATGCAACCACACACGTCTCCGGCTACCCGCGCATCGGCGAAAAGCGCGAACTGAAGCAAGCGCTCGAAGCCTTCTGGAGCGGCAAGCTCGATGCCTCGGGCCTCGATGGCATTGCGAAGGAGCTCCGCCTGCGCCATTGGCAGGAGCAGGCAGGGCTCTCCTTCGCCGCGACGAATGACTTCAGCCTCTACGATGGCATGCTCGACCTCGCCTGCACCTTCGGCGCGATCCCCGAGCGCTTCGGCCCGGCGGACTCTCCGATGACGCTGGAGCGATACTTCCGCATGGCTCGTGGCCGCAGCCGCCAAGGCGGCGCGCCCGACGTGGTGCCGCTGGAGCTGACGAAGTGGTTCGACACAAACTACCATTACCTGGTGCCGGAGCTGCAGCCGGAGCAGGACTTCCGGCTCACATGGGACAAGGCCGTGCAGGAGACCAAGGAAGCAATCGCCGCGGGCTTCCGGCCAAAGCCGGTGGTCATCGGCCCGGTGACCTTCCTCGCCCTTTCGAAGATGGACGGTGGCGATCCGCTGTCGCTCATCGGCCGACTCGTCCCAGTCTATCGAGAACTGTTAGAAGCGCTCGCCGAAGCCGGTGCCGAATGGGTGGAAATCAGCGAACCGATACTCGCCAGCCGTCGCGACGAAGCCGTGCTCTCCGGGCTGGAAGCCGCGTGGGACGAGCTTCGCCCGGCCGCGCCCTTGAAGCTGCTGTTAGGCATTCCCTTCGGCCGTCTCGGCGACGCCCTGCCACGGGTCTGCGCCTTGGGCTTCGATGGATTGCACGTCGACGCCACCCGCGCGGCAGCAGATCTCCCATGGTTGCATGCGAACTACCTGCAGGACCGCGTGCTGTCGCTCGGGCTCATCGATGGCCGCAGCATCTGGCGCTCGGACGTGGAGGTACTGCGGGCCCTCGCCGCATCGTTCCGCGAGAAACAATTGTGGCTCGGCACCTCGTGCAGCCTCCAGCACGTGCCGCATCGGCTCGATGCCGAGAGCACGCTCGACCCCGTGCTGCGGTCGTGGCTGTCCTTCGCCAAGGAGAAGATCGGCGAGTTGCTCTCACTCGCCGCCGCCCAGCCCGATCCCGACGCCGGTGCCGCCACCCGGGCCGCGCTGGCCTCGCGGCGCGCCCATCCCGGCGTGAAGATTCGCGAGATCCGCGAAGCCGTGGCGAGGCTCGATCAAAGCGCGGCCAACCGCGGGAGACCCTTGGAAGAACGTCTGAAACTGCAGCGGCAGGTACTCAAGCTGCCGCTCTTCCCCACCACCACCATCGGCTCGTTTCCGCAGACCGCCGAGATCCGCCGGCTGCGCGCACGCCACCGGAAGGGCGAACTCGATACCGCTGGCTATGAGGCCGGGCTCGACGCCGCGATGCGCGAGACGATCCGCCTGCAGGAAGACCTCGGCCTCGACGTGCTGGTTCACGGCGAATTCGAGCGCACCGACATGGTCGAGTTCTTCGGCGAGATGTTAGAAGGCATCACCGTCACCTCGAACGGCTGGGTGCAGAGCTACGGCTCCCGCTGCGTGAAGCCGCCCATCATCTGGGGCGACATCGTCCGCCCCACCCCGATGACCGTGGGCGTCAGCGCGAAGGCCCAGGCACTCACCAGCAAACTGGTGAAGGGCATGCTCACGGGCCCGATCACTATCTTGCAATGGAGCTTCGTCCGCGTCGATCTGCCACGGGCCTTGGTTGCGCTCCAGCTCGCCCTCGCGATCCGGAAAGAAGTGACCGACCTAGAAGCTGCCGGACTGCGCGTGATCCAGGTGGACGAGCCCGGCTTGCGCGAAGGCCTGCCCTTGGATCCCGCCGAGCGGGAGAGCTACCTCGAGGCCGCCGTCCGCGCCTTCCGCGTGGCCGTAGCCGGCGTCCGCGATGAAACGCAGATCCACACCCACATGTGCTATGCGGAATTCGACGACGTGGCCGGCGCGATCGCCGCGCTGGAAGCCGACGTCATTTCCCTGGAAGCCTCGCGCAGCCGGATGGAGGCACTGCATGCCGTCACCGCTGGCGGCATCGGCTCCGATGTCGGCCCCGGCGTCTGGGACATCCACTCGCCGCGGGTGCCCTCGGTGGAAGAAATGACGGCCCTGTTAGAGCGAGCGGCCGACGTGCTCCCGGCGGAGCGGCTGTGGGTGAATCCGGACTGCGGGCTCAAAACCCGCGGCTGGGAAGAAACCAAAGCCTCGCTGGAAAACCTCGTCGCCGCGGCGAAAGCCATGAGGACGAAGACGGTGGCGGCGGTGTAGCGGCAAAGTAACCTATGGCGCGCATTCAACGTAGGCGCGTTCGTGAGAACGCGGAAGCCAGGGTGAAGTCCGCTTCACTGGTGGCTTCCGCGGTGTCACCACCGCGCCTACGGAAAGGTGCGCGGCGGCGGGACGGTCACTTCTTTTCCGCCCGCTCCACCTTCACATCCCCCGTTCCTAACAAATCCTTCAACCGCGTCCGCAGCGTGCTTTCCACCATGTCGAGCACGCCGCTTTGCTCGGCCTTGATCCTCATCTGGTCGCGCAGGTCACGCAGGAGCTGCGCGCGGTCATCCGGGGTGATGCCATTCCACCACCCGCTCTCCTCGCTGAGGGGCAGGTAGTCGATCAGCTCCACCGACAGGATTTCCGGCTCGGGAAACGTCGCCACCGGCGTATCGCCATCCATCCGCAGGGAGACCCCGGGCTCGAGCTTGTAGCCGACCCTCACGTCATACTCGCCCTGGATGATCAGCCGTTTCCTGCCACCGGAGAAATACTTAAGGACGAAAGTCTCGTTCTCGAAGGTGCGGGTAGTGCTCATCTTCATCTTCACCAGCGCGAGTTCCGTGACGTCCGTCTTCTCGATGATCTCCGCCCGCCCCTCCACCACGCGGGTGTCGGAGTTGGTGATGGCGCCGAGCACCTTCTCCAGACCCGAGACGCCACTGCCGACGCCGCGCTCGAAGGTCCGGATGCCCAGCCAGGCAACCAGCACCACGGCCGCCAGCAGCGCGAACCAGCGCAGGGTCTTCCAGAGTTCGGGATGATGCGTGGACATGGGCGATGACACTAGAAAGCGGGCAGAAGCCGCGGCAAGCGGGGATTGCTACCGTTGTTGGAACGGGGATTTTGCGGAAATCCGTGTTTGGCATTTCCGGCGGCATCACTTGGAGTCCCTGCCAACCGATTTTCCCACCGTGAAAGCATACGAACTCTTCAGCGCCGCCGATCCCGCCCTCGTCACCCAACTGCTCGACTGGTTCCGCGACCACGACCGGAATGTTTACAAGTCCGCCGTCGCCACCCTCGCGCAGAGCAAAAAGCTGCGCCTCGTATTCATCCAGAAGAAGCCGCTGCCAGAGCAGTATGCATGGATCCTGAAGACCCTGCGGAGCAAGCAGTCCGACACCATCGGCGAGCACCTGCTCCAGGCGTGGTTCATGGCCGGCCACCAGGAGATGCTCGCGAAATTCTGCGACGCCATGGGCATCGAGCACGATGGAAAGGGCTCCGTCACCGGCGACCTGCCAACGGAGATCGACGCGGCCAAGCTCGACGGGGCTGTGGATACGCTGCTGAAAGACTACGATCCAAAGGTGGTGACGCTCTATCTTCGCGTCTTCAGCCTCCAGCGCCCCGGTGGATGGGATGCTCTCACCGCCAAGCTCGAGAACGATTCCCAGCTGGTGCTGGCCTGAGCGCCTACCTGAAAAATGTAGCTGGGGCATCTTGCCCCAGTCCGTTAGAGGGGCGTCCCGCCCCTCCCCCTTGGTTCTTCAACGGCCAATCTTTGAGAGCACCGTTCCGACGGTATTCAGATGGCTTCTGAGCCTCGCCCTTATTGCGACGAGGAATCGCGCAACAGGACGTCTTCGGGAGCCACCGTGGCCAAGCGGCCGCGGGCGTCGACGTACTGGGAGCGGAAGGCTTCAACGCCCGATTCAAGCCGCGAAATCCGCTCGGCCCACGTTTCGAGGCTGCCCGGAACCGACTTGCCGCGGTTCGTCTGGGCTTCATTGCGGATCCGCGAAACCTCCAGCTCGGCCCGGTCGAGGCGGCGCTTGGCTTCGCTCACGTCGCGCCGCAGTCCCGCCAGCTTCTTGTCCGCGTCCTGCTTGGCCTGCTTTTCGGGTGAGATCCCCGGCTCCGGCTTCGCCGGCACCGGGCGACCCTGAAGTTGGGTGGCGACCAGCTTCTCGTGCTGGTCTGCGGCAGCTTTCTCCCGGCTCAGGGCCTCCATCGACTCCTCGACATCCCACTGGAAACGCTCCTGCCAGGACGCGGCCAAATCCTCCGGACCAAGGCTGGAGACACCTTGGGAGTGAACGATCTCGACTCCGGCCGGGGTCACGCGCCGGATGGTCACCTCGCGGTAAACCTTTCCGCCGACTGCCTCGAGTTGCGCCATCTTTTCACCCGCAGCGGCCTGTCGGGCCTGCTTGCGGAAGGCGGCCCGGTATTCCGCGAACGATGCTTTGGCCCCTTCGACCGAACCCTTCAGGACGGCATGTTGGCTGCGCAGCTCCTTCAGGCGCTCGGTACTCGTGGCGGCGGCAAGTTTCGCCTTTTCCAAATCCACGGGCTGTCCCGTGATGGGCTGGGACCGTTCCCGGAATTCGTCCCGGGCGATCTCGGCCCGCCGGCGCAAGGTATCCAGCTCGTGCTTCTCCTCCTTGAGCACTTGCTCCAGGTCCGCCTTGCCACTGGAGAACTTGAAGCGCTTGTCCACCATCAGCGAGAACGCGATGCCCGCGAACACCAGCACGATGATGCCGACCAGAAAGCCGACCATCCCGGACTGATCGTTGGAGTCATTCAGCATGAAACTCAGTTCTTAGGGGCAGTGGCCGGATCGCCATTCTGACCCTTTTTGGCCTCTTCGACCTTGGCGATCTTCTCCTTGATCTCACGGATCTCGTCCTGAAGCTTTGAGATGTCGCTCTTGGCCCGCCGGATTTTCGATTCGTTGGCCGGGATCGAGTCGCGGCTCTCGCGCGCCGCCCGCTCCATGACGCGGAGTTCTTCCTGCATCTGCGGGGCGCGGCTCAGCTTCTTGGTCTTCTCACGGGCGATATCCAGACGCTTGCCATCGATGGCCGCTTGATTGCGACCGATCGAATCCTTGGCCTTCACCACCGCGGCATTCAAGGTGGTGATCTCTTGGTTCAGCGTCTCGATCTGACGCAATTTCCCCTTGCCGCTCTCACCGAGGTTCGTGAGTTCGACATCGTTGGTCAGGTTTTGGAAAACGGCGTCCGCTGCGGTTTCGATCGCCTTCTTCTTTTCCAAGTCGAACTGGAAGCGATCAAAGAGATCCGCAGGCAAATCCTCTGGCTTGATCGTCTTGGATCCGGCCGAATGCGTAATCCGCACTCCCGTGTGATCAACCGCCTTCACTTCGACATTGGAGAAAACTTCGCCGGACGGAGTCTTGATGTCGTCCATCTTGTTCCCAACCGCGGAACCCCACTCGGAGGCGCGATACTGATCCTTGTATCCCTCCCAGTCGGCCAAGGCCTTCTGGACTTCCTCGTTGGCCGCCGTCTTGGCAGCATTGAGTTCCTCGATCTGCTTGGCGAGGCCCGCATTCCGGGTGGTCAGCTCGTCCGCTTCCCGCGCCTTGGCTTTGGCGACGCCAGCTTCTTCGAGCCGATCCTTGGCATTCTGGATCTGGGTCTTGAGGCTGCCGATCTCGAGACCTTCGTCACGGATCACGGCTTCGATTTTCTTCTGGCCCCCTTGCAAGCCCTCGTCGAACACGAAGAGATAGAGGGTGCCGAAGCCGACAAGGACGAGGAGCGCCAGCAAGGTGCCAATGACACCGGGGCCGCGGCTGCTGGTGAGAAGATCGGTAAATCCCATGGGATTCGAATGGTCGAATGGTAAACTTTGAAGGCTACTTGGCGATATACTTGCGGCGATAGGCCTGATGCTGCTTCTCAACATCGGCCTTCTCCTTCTCAAGCGCCTCGACCTCGGACTCCAGCGTGGAAATCTGGGTGCGATTGTCTTCCGCCTGTTGCTTCAGCTCGTCGATCTTCGCACTCCGGTCCGGCGGGATCTGCTCCATCCGCTCCTGAAGAATCGAAAGCTCGCCCTGAAGCTTGCTGATCTCGGCACGTTGTTCATCGCGCTTGAGAACCAAAGCCGGATCGTCGCCGCAGGAATTTAATGCAACACAAATAGATAGGGCCGCCACACAGCGGCCCCACAAAGGGAATATGGATTTCATCAGGGAGTCGTGAAAGAAGGACGAGACTGGTAGCCGGAGGTCACCGGAGCATTGGAGCCAGCCGACCGGGGCTTGAAGGTCCAGTTCTTACTCGGGGTCCGATACGACTGCGGCGTATTGACCCGTGCCGGTGCACCACCAGTGCAGGGATCGTAGAAGATCGACGCCGATGGACGGTAAGGCCGCACGTATGAGTAGGAGCGGTAGTAAGGCCGCGAGTAGTAATTGGAATACCAGACCGTGGTCCCGCTGCTGCCAAAGCTCCGTGGCCGCTCGCTTAAGCGGGAGCGGGAAAAAGTCTCTGGCGAAGTGGCAGCAATCGACGGAGTGGCGCGAGGCTCGGGCGTCGACGCCATGGCCAACGCCCTGCGATCGTCTTCTTCTTTCTGGACCTCGGCTGCGGCAGTCACCCGCTCATCGACCCAAGAGTCGTAGGCAAGCGCAGTTTCCTTTTCCTGGCGAATCGCTGCACCAGCGATCTCCGCATCCAATCCAAAAATCTCGTGCTGGGACGGGGTCAGATCCGCCGCCGCGAGCCGGGCCGTTCCCGTGGCATGACGAAACTCGACACCCACATCCGTGACCCGGGTGATCACCGCGTTTTCATAAGACCGGCCACGAAGTCCGGTGAACTTCGCGAACTCGCGCCCTACGGCCGCGCCGCGGGTCGCCCGCATCCATTCGTTCTTGGCAATTTCCAGCGACTCATGGGCACGCTCGACCTCCTCACGGGCCTCGTCGCGTTGCGCTGCTAGCTCACGACGCCAAGCGTCGCCGCGTTCCACTTCCGCCGTCAAAGCGGCGAAGCCTTGGTCACCGGCTTTCTGTTTGGAAAGACGCAGTTCCAGAAGCTCGACCTGATGAGCCACTTCGACCCTCTCGGATTCAAGTTTCCACCATTGCGGATCAGCCTTCGCCTCCGTGTTCCTTTGGCAGGACGGGAGCACGAAGCATGCTGCCGCAGCAGCGGCTAACAGGCGGGGAGGAGTTAACGCCTTCATCGGGAAAAGTTCAACAGGGATAGGAACGATTTACAAGGCGGATTCTTTCATGTGGCATAAGTGTTTTCCAAGCTCTGATTCGGACTTCATGTAAATTTCACGTAAACCCGCCGCCGGGTCCGGAATCCTTTTCCAACGATGCCCTAATTCACACTTGTATGACAGCTTTCCTCCCTCCAAAACGCTCCCGAACGCCATGCCGACCCGCGTACTACTGACCACTTGTAGCTTCCAGGACACTCCCGGACCCCACCACGCCCAGCTTGAGAGCCAGGGTTTTGAGATCGTCCGCGAACGCGGCCCACTGACCGAGGCCCGGATGCTGGAGCTCGCCGGCGGATTCGACGCCTTCCTGTGCGGGGACGACGCCATCACCCGCGCCGTCATCGAGAAAAGCCTGCCGCGCCTGCGCGTGATCTCGAAATACGGGATCGGCCTCGACAAGATCGACGTCGCCACCACCAAGGAATTTGGCATTCCCGTCCTCTTCACCCCCGGCGTGAACCACACCACCGTGGCCGAGCACACCTTCTGCCTGCTGCTGGCGATGCAGAAGAACCTCGTCGAGACGGTCAATGCCACCCGTCAGGGCAAGTGGCTGCGAATCACCGGCCACGAGCTGTGGCGCAAGCGCATCGGCCTGATCGGCATGGGCCGCATCGGCCAGGAAATGGCCCGCCGCGCCCACGGCTTCGACATGGAGATCCACGGCTTCGGCAACTTCTGGCCGGACGACATCGCCGCGCAATACGGCGTGATCCGCCACGACACGGTCGAGTCGCTCTTCTCCGCCGTGGATATCATCAGCCCGCACACCAAGTTGAATGCGGCGACCCACCACCTCATCAACCGCCAGCGCCTCGCACTGATGCCTGAGGGCTCTTACGTCGTGAACACCGGCCGTGGCGAACTCGCCGACTCCGCCGCCATCCTCGAGGCCCTCGCTTCCGGCCGCCTCGCCGGCTACGGCACCGACGTGATGGAAGAAGAACCCCCGCCGGCCGATCATCCCCTGCTCTCTCACCCGAAGGTCATCGTGACCGCCCACATCGGCTCGCGCACCTTTGAAAGCGTCCCGCGCCAGGCCAAGATGTCGCTGGATAACCTCCTCAACTTCCTCTCCGGCACCGGACCGATCGCCTGCGCCAACGGCGTCATCCCTTCCGACGAATGATTCCCTCCCAAATCACCCAATAACTCAATTCCCAAATCTCTCAATTTCCCAATTTCCCAATTTCCCAAATCTTCCCATGTCTCTCACGCTTCGCACCGCTGCTTCCTGCCAGTTCGACATCATCTCGCTGGGTGAAATCATGCTCCGCCTCGATCCCGGCGACGGCCGGGTTCGCACCACCCGCCAGTTCCAGGCATGGGAAGGCGGCGGCGAATACAACGTCGCTCGCGGCCTCCGCCGCTGCTTCGGCAAGCGCGCCGCGGTGGTCACCGCCTTCGCCGACAATGACGTGGGCCGCTTGATCGAGGACTTCATCCTGCAGGGCGGCGTCGACACCCGCTTCGTCCAGTGGAAGCCCTTCGATGGCATCGGCCGCAACATTCGCAACGGCCTCAACTTCACCGAACGCGGCTTCGGCATCCGCGGTGCGAAGGGCACCCCCGACCGCGGCCTCACCGCCGCCAGCCAGATGAAGCCGGGCGATGTCGATTGGGACGATGTCTTCGGCAAGCACGGCGCGCGCTGGTTCCACACAGGCGGCATCTTCGCCGCGCTCTCGGAAACGACCGCCGAACTCACCATCGAGGCCTGCAAGAAGGCCAAGGAATACGGCACCATCGTCGCCTATGACCTCAACTATCGCCCCTCCCTCTGGAAGTCGATCGGCGGTCAGGCCAAGGCGCAGGAAGTCAACCGCGAGATCGCCAAATACGTCGATGTGATGATCGGCAACGAGGAGGACTTCACGGCCTCCCTCGGCTTTGAGGTGGAAGGCGTGAGCGAGCACATCACCGGCATCGAGGTGGACAACTTCAAGAACATGATCGAGCGCGCGGTGAAGGATTTCCCGAACTTCCAGGTCGTCGCCACCACCCTGCGCGATGTCCACAGCGCCACCATCAATGACTGGGGCGCAGTCTGCTGGCACGCCGGCGAATTCCACGAGGCGCCCCATCGCCCGAAGCTCGAAATTTATGACCGCGTCGGCGGCGGCGATTCTTTCGCCTCCGGCCTCGCCTACGGTTTTATGGAGTTCAATGACGCCAAGATGGCCGTCGAATACGGCGCCGCCCACGGCGCACTCGCGATGACCACCCCCGGCGACACCACCATGGCCACGGTCGATGAGGTGAAAAAGCTCGTCGGCGGCGGCTCGGCCCGGGTGGACCGGTAGTTAAATCACCTGCTCAGGCCAATAAGAGTCCGGCACGAAGTGCCATCTCCACGGAGTGCTGCGACTTGTCGCAGCTTTCCCCGCGAGGCTTGCCGAGACGAAAACAAAGGAGCCACGGGCCGCAGAGGCCCTTCACGGCGACCAGTCGCCTGCCGGAAAGCGGTGACAAGTCACCGCAGTCCGGGCACCCGTGCGTCACACAACCGTGCAAGTTGCGTGACAGTTAGCAAATTCACACCTGCGGCCTTGCACGCGGGCGGTCTCCATGCGAGGCCCTGCCGCGTGAAATCGGTTTTCCCCCGCTGTTTGCTCCTTCCGGCCCTCGTCACGATGGCGGCGGGAGCGGCTCTGGACCTCGACTCGTGGCAAACCGCGCCCCTGGCCGCCGCCGCCACCGGGACCGGCGCAAGCAACAATTGGTACCTTTTCCCCGACGCCAACGACAACCCGCGGGTGCTGGTCAAGGCTACCGGCACCGGAGCCACGGTGAATCACCGGATTCTCACGGGTGGTCCTCCCAACTGGACGGCTGGCGCACTGACCGGGACACCCAGCCTGAACAAGCAGGGTGTGATCGTGCCGTATACCAACGGCTCTGCATACGTGATCGCCCCGCACAACACCGAATTGTGGTTGCGCTTCTTCAATGCCGCGGGAGAGCTCAAGCTCAGCGAAAAAGTGGACAGGTCCACCGTCCCTGTTCCAATCAGTTCGATCGGGCTGAGCGCCGCTCGGGACGCCGGAGGCGGTCTCCATATCGTTTACCTTGGAAGTCCCAATACCACCTCGGAAACGCTGAGGTATGCCTTCCGCTCTGCCTCCGGCGATTGGACGTGGTCGACGCCCCGGGACCTGAGCACTCAGAGCCAGTTCGTCCGACAGACTGTGGTCATCCCCTCGGATACAAAGGCAGCCAAAATCTACGCCTCGCTCCAAACCGGTACGGTCTACTCCCTCCTGCGAGCGACCGTGACCAATGCCAATATCGCCGCCGGCTCGGCCGAGAACCTCGGCAATAACATCGCCGAGCACATCGCAGGCAACCGGCTCGGGGGTGTGGACCGTCTGTATTATTTCGCCAAGGCGGCCCAGGACGGCTTTTGGAATCTCAAGCAAGCCGGCCTCACCGATCCCGTCCAAACCATCGGCCTCTGCTCCCCGACAAGCATCATCTGCGCGCCGGGACCGGACAACAAACAACGCATCGTCTGGCTCGATGGACTGGCCAAAGAGATCCACTACCTGAAGCCGGGTACCACTTCCGCCTACGACGTCCTCCATCCGGTGACTGACACCAACGGCACAGCCGAAGTGCGCGGACTCCACTTCAAGAACGGCAAGCCCCACCTGCTCTACCGGAACAGCCTGCAGCAGGCATTCATGGCATTTCCAGGTGAGGACCTAGACACCGACGGCAACGGCCGCTCCGATTTGATCGACCTCGCATTCAACTCGAGCACGGCCGGGATCAAGATCCTGCCAACCGCCCCCTCTGCCCCGGGTCTCCCCCTGTCAGAGAACAAATTCAAGTTCCAGATTCCGACCATCGGCTCCGCCATCTCGAACGGTGCCGGGGGGCTCTTCAGCAACAGCAAGAGCATCACCTACGGCGTGGAGACCTCCACCGACGCCGTGACCTGGACCACCCTTGGTGCCAGCAGCCCGCTGATCATCGTCCAATCCTCGGTGAGCGGCACCTTTCCGAACGAGCTGAAAACCTTTTCGGTAATGTACAACGAGACGATCCCGGCAGCTCCCTCCAAGCGATTCTTCCGCATCAAGATCACCCGCCCCGCGGCTGCCTACTGAGCAGGCGAGGCACGGGGACAGCCTGCCAGAGAGGCGGGCTTATGAAGGGTAAGGGGCATCGACATTTCTGTCGATGGGCTCCGGTCGGGCGAAGCACCAGAGAGATTTGCCAATCGAGACGACGACGTTGGGAAAACGAACCTCTCCCCCGGAACGAAGAGGTCCAGGCGCGAACAACGGGGCCACCTTGATGCAAGCTCCTGACAATTCTCGCCACAGCCGTCACCCGTTGATCCCACCCACAAAAAAACCCCGCACCCGTTGCCGGATGCGGGGAGTGAAGCAGGACCGTCCGGAAGCGATCAGGGAGCCTCGGCCACCGACAGGCGGATGAAGTCCCTCACATCGGCCGGAGCGCCGCCATCGGTGCGGAACGTGTGCCATTCCCAGTCCGCATCAAGCGCCGGCAACGCGGGCGTGATGGCGGTCTGGACCGCGGCGGCATCCACGGGTGCCAGTTCGGTCACGACCACCGAGTTCCAGATGCCCAGTTCGTTGGAGGCCTCGATGGTGTATTCCACCTTGTCCTTGATGGCTTCCCGCTTGCTCGCATCTGGCGCGCCGGCGGCGAAGACGGCGTTCTTGCGAACGGCCACGGTGTAGGTCAGCGCCTTGTCTCCACCGAGCACATGCATCTTGCCGTAGGCACGGGGGCGGGACGAGCCGTTGGCTGGATTCGAGTTGGTAGCGAACTCCAGCAGGTTGCTTTCGCCGTCCTTGTCATCGTCGCCGTTCTTGCCTTCGGTCACGCCGTAGAACGAGGCCCACGCGGTGTAAGGATCGTCGGTGACCACGCTGATCACGCCGGTCGTGGCAAACGCCGAGGTATCCCACACCAAGCCGGCGGTCAGCACGGCTGCAGTGAAGTTGAAGGTCGGCGTGCCGGTGATGCTGGCGGCGTCCACGATGTCGAACGTATTGCCAGCCACCGGGGTGTAGCCGCTCAGCGTCACGGCGATGGTGCCGTTGGCGGTGAGGGCACCCGTCGCGGCCACCTTGTCATGGGTGGCAGCGCCGGTGATTTCCACCGCGTAGCTCGAGCCTGCCTGGAGGTTGACGGTGGAGCCGAAGTTCAGCGTTCCCGCGCTATTGCCGGGGGCCAGTGTGCCGCCGCTTTGAACGGTGGTGGCGCCTGCGATGGAGCCGGTGCCGCCGAGCGTGCCCGTGGTGGCCACGGTGACAGCGGTGTTGCCGAGCGAACCGGTATTCACCCGCAGGGTGCCGGCGTTCACGCTGGTGGCCCCGGTGTAGGTGCTCACGCCGGTGAGTTCCAGAGTGCCGGCACCGGTCTTGGTCAAGGTGCCGACTCCGACGATCGCACCGCTGATCTGCAAGTCGGTGGTTGCCGCACCGTCCGCCACCGAGACGGTGGTGTTGTTGGTGAGGCTGAGCTTCGAGGTCACCGTCGAGGGGCTCGCATGGGCCAGGCTCGTCAGCACCGGGGTCACGGCGTTGCGAGTGCGCATGTCAATGCCATCCACCTGGGTGACGCCGGAGCGGATACCGATGGTGCCAGCGGTCAGCGTGGCCGAGTTGAGGTGGTTGTATTCATCGGCGAGGAAGGAGCCACCGTTGATTACCACCGGCGTGAGCGCCGCGCCCGCGCCTTGGCCGAGGGCATTGTGGCTGTTGGCTTCCACGATGGCCCCGGCATTGATGGTCAGGGTACCGGAGCCGACCACGCTGGCGGCGTCGTTGTTGCCGAATAGCTTCAGGGTTCCCGCGTTGACCGTGGTGCCGCCGCTGTAGGTATTGGAGGCCGCTCCCGTGCGATTCAGCGTGAGGGTCCCGGCGCCCGCCTTCACGATGCCGCCATTGCCGGAAAGCAGGCCGCTGAGGGTGATGGTGCGGGCAGTGATGCCATCCACCGAATCGAGCGTGTCCACCGTCGTCGGTGTGACCGCGCCGGCCATGGCGAGCGCTTGGCCGGACGACCAGTTGGCGAAGGCACCGAGGGTGCCCGCGCCGAGGTTGACCGTCTTGTTGCCGTTGGTGGTGATGCCGTTCGCGCCGAGGTTGAGACGGCCGCCATTCAAATTGTAAACGGCGGTGTTGTTCCTGGTGTTGCCAAGGTCGAGGCCCAACAGATTGGCGGTGCCGCCTGTCTGGTTGAACACCGCGTTGGTGGAATCCCAGCCGAAGCTCAATTCAGCACCGGTGGAGTTCAGCGTGCCGCCGCTCAGGTTGTAGGTGGCGGTGTTACCGCCAGCCCAGTGGCCGAATAGGAACGACGCCTGATTGGTGTTGGTATTGTCCGTGCCGGTAATGCTGACCGTGCCCGCGGTGTGATTGACCGTGGAGGAGGTGTTGGAACCTTCGTCCAGGACGAACCGTCCGGTGGTCAAAGAGCCGCCAGCGACGTTGAAGGTGGCGGTGCCGATCGTGGTGCTGCCAGCAGTGGTGACCAGCGATCCACTGTTCAGGTTGGTGATGCCACCGGTCATCAGGAAATTGGCGGTGGACGACAGCGTCGCACCGCTGAGCGTGGCGGTGCCTGCGCTGAAGTTGGTACTGCCGGTGTGGTTGGCGGTGCCGGAATAGACCAAGGTGCCGCCGTCGGACTTGGTGAGGTTGCCCGGTCCGGTAATCGCACCACCGTAATTCATGGTGAAGCCGGTCCACACGTGAAAGCCGCCATCGCCCGTGGCGAGCGTGACGCCACGGTTGGAGTGGAGGGTCATGTCGACGCCCGTGGTTGCCCCGGCCTGGAGGCGGCCCCCGCTTTGCAAGGTGATGGAGTCCGCGACCGGAGATCCCGGGACGGGGCCCAGCAGGGCATCGCCCGTCACGCGGAGGATACCCGTGGAGACGTTCACTTTTCCTGTGAGACTGTTGGTTCCGTTCAGAACCAAGGCTCCGGCACCGGTCTTCACCAGATCGAACGGGCCGCCGGTTTCCGACAGCGCGCCGCTGATGAAGAGGTCGGCCGTGTTGGTGAAGGTCGAGTCGTCGGTGAGCACCACGTTCCCGGTGGTGGTGGCCGCCGAAGCGCTGGTGAGGCTGCCGCCGTTCAGCGTGACCTGACGGGTGAACTTGCCGATGACGGTGTTGCTGATCTCAACGGTGCCGCCGAAATCGGCCGTGATCGTGCCGGAACCTTGGACGGTGCCGTTCCATACCGCGAAGGTGCCGCCGTTGACCTGGACGTTTCCGGAAGTGACCGTGCCGTCCACGGTGGCGTAGACCTTGTTTGACCCCTCCTTGGTCAGGGTGAATCCGCCGAGGTCCAGGACGGAGGAGGCTCCGCGCACGTCGTAGCGACCGCTGCCGCTGATGGTGGCGTTCCCCGCGAGCGTCAGGAACTGGAAGGCGTTCTGTTGGTCGTTCGCTCCGCTTTGGGTGATCGCGCCGAGGCCGGTCACGCCCGTGCCGGAAATGGTGACCACCTTGGAGCCCAGGTTGAGGGTGTTCGCCGTGTGGGAACCAAGATCCAGCGTTCCGCCGCCGGAAATCGCGATCGCCGAGCCGTTTCCAAGCGCGCCCGTCGTGGTCAATTTCACGATGCCGCCCGAGATCGAGACAGGCCCCGTGAAGGTGTTCACCCCTCCCAGATCGAGGTCGACGTCCCCGGTCTTGGTCAGCCCGCCGGAGCCGCCGAAGCCGCTGCCGGTGAGGGTATATTTATAAGTGTCGTTATCCACCGTGACGGACCCGGGCAACAGCGCACCGGTCATTGTCACCGTCTGGTCCCCTGCGATGTGGGTCTCGTCGAAGGTCACATTGTCACCGGTGAAGAAGTTGTCGTTGGCACCGGCGTTCCAGTCGTTGTCGGTGCCGGCGATTTCCCAGGTGGTGGTGCTGCCGTCCCAGACGAGACTCTTCTTGGTGACGTCGAGGGTCACGTTGTTCGCGCCCACGTTGAAGGTGCTCGAACGATAGTTCGCGGCGTTGGCCAGCGCGAAGTTCGCCGCGGTGGCAACGGTGCCGCCATGGTTGAGCACGGTGAAGGCACCCGCGCCGGCCGGGGCGCCGGCGAGGTTCACGTTCACCGTTCCGTTCACGGTCAG
The DNA here is from genome assembly GCF_025950235.1 of Luteolibacter arcticus. Classification (NCBI taxonomy): domain Bacteria; kingdom Pseudomonadati; phylum Verrucomicrobiota; class Verrucomicrobiia; order Verrucomicrobiales; family Verrucomicrobiaceae; genus Neoluteolibacter; species Neoluteolibacter arcticus. The sequence continues at coordinate 39,259 of NZ_JAPDDT010000026.1, forward strand.
CGTCCCGGTCGACGTCAGCGCGCCGGGCGTGGTGGCGTCGGCGAAGAGACTGGTCGCGTCACCGCCGAGGCTGCCGAAGGTGATGGAGCCAGCCGAACCTTCACCGCCGAGCCCGGCGCCGTTGGCAACGCTGACCACCGAGTTCAGGATGCTTCCGTCGATGTTCAGGCGGCCGGCGCTGACGGTGGTGGCGCCGTTGTAGCTGTTCACGGCGGCCAGGGTGGTGGTGCCGCTGCCGAGCTTCGTCACCGCGCTGGAGCCGGCGAGGATCGCGGAGATCGACTGGGTGCCGGAGCCGGTCGAGGTGCCAGTCCGGGTGGCGTTGCTGTCCGGATTGAGCCTGATGGCACCACCGCCGGTCACGCTCAGCGTGCCGTTGCCGGTGATGTTGTTCATCAGGCTGAAGGTCCGCGTGGCATTCACCGTGTCCAGCGTGGTGGTGCCGGAGCTGTTGATGTCGCTGTTGAGCGCCACGTCGGAACCGTCGGCTGCGGTGATCCGCACGGTGCCGCCGTTGAGGTTCACCAGGGTCGAGGTATTACGACCGATCACCCCGTAGGCCGACTTGAGTTCGAGCAAGCCGGCGGAGGACAGGTTGTACTGGTCGATGCCGGTCGTCATGTTGACGCCGGACGCGGTGTTGCTGCGGTTGTCGAGGACCACGAAGTTGGTCGAAACGGTGCCTCCGGAATGGTTGAGGATCCCCTGGCCATCGACGCCGACGTAGATGCCGCCAGCGAGTTCACCGGTCGCCGAGGGCGTGGTGGCCGGTGCCGCGGAACCGAAGCTCAAGGTGCCGCCGGACAGGTTGTAGGTGGAGGTTTCCGTCGCGTAGTGGCCGACCCGGATGTTGTTGCTGGTGTCGGTGTTGATGCCGTTCACCGCGACGGACCCGCCGGTCTGGTTGACGGTGGAGGAGTTGTTGACGTTGTCGCCGACCCACAGGCCGCGGGCTTCCACGGTGGCACCGGAAGCGAGGTTCAGCACGGCCCCGGTAACGTTGGTGCCGACCTGGAGGACGCCGCCGTTGGTGCCGTCCGTGAGATCGATCACATTGGCCCCGCCGCCACCGATGGTGAAGCCAGTGCCGGTCGTGTTGGCATGCAGGAACGATTTGGTGAGGTTGGTGGCGGTGCCGTTGTGGGCGGCGATGATGTTTTGCCCGGCCGGCAGCGAGTAGCCGTCGGACCGCTGCATCCGCAAGCCGGCGGCCGCGGCGTCTTGATACAGAACCACGTCGCCGCTGCCGAGGGTACCGGTCGTGGTGTTGTTGCCGATGACCAGGGTGTTGGTGCCGGTCGTGCCGCCACCGTTGACCCAGATGCGCTCGAGGGCGGAAGCGTTGCCCGTGAGGACCAGGTTGGCACCCGAGGCACCGCCGCCGACGACGAGGTCGTCAGCCGGGGTGGCGTTGGTTAGCGTGCCGGACAAGGTGCCGGTGCCACCGTAGGGCATGATCTTGGCATCGTCCGCAAGGAGGATGTTGCCGGAAATCCCTCCGCCGTCGTTCATGCGAATGGCACCGATGCCGCTGCTGCCCGCATAGGTGCCGGAGGGAACTGTCGGCGAGCTGCCGTCGGCTCCGGTGGCAGCCGTGGCCGCCGTGCCACCGCTGGTTTCCTGGAAGCCGTAGCCGGCGAGGATCAGGTTGTTGGCAATGGTCCCGGTGTGCCACAACTGGGCCCGCGGATTGACTTCGATGCTGGCGGTGCCGAGGGCGGCCGGGGCCACGCTGCTGAGACGGAACGAACCGTTGGCGGCAAGCGTACCGGACGGGGCCAGCCGCAGCGTGCCGCTGAAGGACGGGCTGGCACCGGTGAGCGTGAGGCTGCGGGGGAGCGGGGTGCCGCCGGCGAGCGGATCGATCTCCACGGTCCCGCTGCCGGACAGCACGCGATTGAAGCCGAAGTCGGCATTGGCGGCGAACAGCCGGAGGGTCGCGCCCCCGGCGACATCCACGCCGCTGGTGCCGGTCAGGTTGCTGGTGGCGGCATTCACTTCCAGGGTGCCGGCAGCAATGCTGGTGGCACCGGAGTAGGAATGGGCGGCGCTGCCGCTGAGGGTGACCGTGCCCGTGCCGGTCTTGGCGAAGGGCATCGAACCGGTGAGCGCTCCGGCACCGGACAAGGTGTAGGCGGGACCGCCCGAGGTATTCTGGAAGTCCACCGACGCAGGGGTGACGGCCACGCCAAGCGTGATGGAGGTATTGGCTCCGGCGTCGGTGAAGATCAGCTCGTCACCCTGCAGGTAATTGGTCGCCGTATTTCCGGCGACCGTCCGCCAGTTCTGGGTCGTGTTGATGTCCCAGACCGCACCGTTGGTGCCGGTCCAGCGGACCTTGTCGTTGGTGGCGGTGAGACCGATCGCCGAGCCATTATCGGTGATCGAGCCGGCGACGCGTGGGGGCAGGCTGCCGACACTGAAGCCGGCGGTGCCCGGCGAGCTGCCGGTGTAGGAAATGATCGGATAGAAGGTGGAGGCCGTGCTAATCGTCCCCGTCGGGGTGACATTCACGGTGGTGGTTCCGCTCTGAGTCAGGCCGCCGGAGCTGGTCACGTTGATCACGTCATTGCCACCGGAGCCCAGATTCACGGCGAGCGTGCCATTCGTCAGGGCAAGCGCACTGGCGGTGATGCTGCCCGCTGTGGTGGTGTTGCCCGGCATCAGGGTGGTGCCGGTGCCAATCGTGAGCCCGCCGGTGAAGGTGCCCGCACCGCGCAGGGTGCCACCAGAGAGTGCGACCGGGGCGCTGGCAGTCGTGCCATTGACGAATAGCGTGCCCTCTCCGGCCTTGGTCAGGGTACCGCTGCCCGTCACGGTCGCGATCGACAGCGTCAGGTCGTCGGCTGCGGTGCCATTGCCAATCGTGGCGATGGTGCCTGCGAGACCGGTGTCGAGCGATCCAGCGCCAGTGATGTTGTGAGCACCGTTGCTGCCGACCGCGGAATCGATGGTGGCGAAGTTCTGGCTGAAGCCGCTGTTGATGGTCAGCGTGCCGGAGTTGGAGTTGCCTTCTCCGAGGGTCAGCGGCTTGCCGGGTTCGAGAGCACTGGTGGTGTTGATCACCACTCCGCCGTTCGCGACGGTGGTGGAGCCTTGGGTGTTTCCGGTCGAGTTGACCGTCCAAGTGCCGCCATCGGTCTTGAGGAACATGCCGCTCCCCAGGAAGACGTTGCCATTGATGATCCCGTTGCCGGCGCCGCGCACGAACAGGCCGCCGGAGGGCAGCGTGGGGCTGTTGTAAACGGTGCCGTTGATGGTGAGGGTGGTGCCAGAGGCGGCCGAGAGCGTCTGGTTGCGCACGCCGGCCACCGGGCTTTCCAGCACGATCGAGCCGGACCAGGTGTTGTTGCCAGAGATGTTGTCGAGAGCGGCCCGCTGGTCGTTGGCGAGGTTGGGACCATTGCGCAGGACCAGGGTGCGGCCTGCGCCGATGTTGATGCCGCCGGCCAGGCGGACGCCGACCGTCGATGCAGCCTGAGTGTTGTTGGCAAGGATCGTCGGCGTGTTGCCGAGCGCGCCAGCATTGGCCAAGCGGACATAGCCGCCGTTGATCGTCATCACGCCGCCCGTCGCAGCGCTCGTGAAGGTGTTGGCACCCGACAAGATCAATTCGACCGCACCGGTAGCCGTGGTGTTGATCTTGGTGATGCCGCCGGTGCCCGACACAACGCCGGAAAGGGTCAGGTTCTTGTCATCCCAGCGGCCACGGAAGGTATTCGAGCCGGTAAGCCCCACGGTGCCGGACAGCGTGGTATTGCCATCCTCGTAGAAGATCGTCCCGCTGCTGAGGGTCAGGTTGTTGGTGTGAGTGAGGACGTTGGCGCTGCTGGCGGTGAAGAAATGCAGGGTCGCACCGCTATTCACCGCCACCACACCGGCACCAAGGTTCGCGTAGGTGGCGACCGTGTTCGGGCGCTCGACGCGCAAGGTGCCGCCATTGATGGTGACCGCTCCGGTAAAGGTGTTGGCTGGGGCCGCGGTCGTGTTGCCGAGATACCAGGTGCCGGTGCCGGTCTTGGTGATGCTGGTCACGCCCGCCCCGTTGTTGGCGATCACGCCATTGATCCGGTTGGCGGCCGTGCTGGCACCGCCCAGCGTCAGGGTCGTGTTGGCAGCGGTGGCCGGGGCCACGCCATTGTTGACGGTGAGGGAGCCGGTATTGTTGCTGTTGGTCCAGAGTTGGTTCCCGCTGAGCGCGATGGCCACCTGCTGGCCGGCGGTCGCCGAGCCGATGACTTGTGCGCCGGTGCCCGTCAGGTCGATCCCGCTGGCACCCAAGGTGAGAATCTGGTTGGTGCCACCGCCTTGCAGGGCATGGGCCTGCGACGAGGTGAAGCTCAAGCCGGTCACCGCACGCGCGGCGTTGAGATTGACGGTCTGTCCGCTGGCGACCGAGGACGCGCTGAAAATCGCGAGGTCAACCGAGCCGGGAACGGCGGCGGGATCGGTGCCACCGGCCACCACGGTGGACCAGTTGGCGAGTGCGGACCAATCGTTGGCGGTGCCGCCATTGTTGTCCCAGTAGAGGTTGGCGGCGAAGGAGGCTGGCGCAGCAAAGAGCGCCAGCGCCTGCAGGGAGGCTCTGGTTGTCATTGGGTTTGGGGAGTTAGAGGAGGTTCGAGGGTTTTACCCGACAAATTTGATCTGTCAGACAGCGTCATTCGTAACAGAAGAATGCGGAAGCCGTCAAAATAATACTTTACTTGTCACTTTTTGCGATTTCCGACCCTCCCCGCCACTCTCCCATCCTCCTCGTCCCTCGGAAAGCTACCGGGCAGGCCTTGCATGTTCGCACCGCCCGTGGCATGCCCGCGCGGATTTCCAGCAGCTTGCCGACACCGCGCAAGAGAGCCGGCAGCCCGAACGTCATTTCATTCCCCACGAAAACACCGGGTAATCCCGGCGGGAACTCCCCCCAGAGAGCGTCCCGCAATCCATGAGCCAACTTCCGACCGACCACCGCCGCGAATGCACGCCACGCCCTTGGCAGGAGGCGTTCTGGGCTGGTCATGCGGAGGCATTGGAACTGATCCTCTCCGGCCAGCCGCTCCAAGCGGTACTGGAACACATCGCGCGGCGCATCCAGGAGATGTCGGACGATGGGGCGCTGTGCTCGATCTACCTGGCAGACGAGGAACGCACGACCTTGACGCTGGCTGCGGCCCCGGGACTACCGGAGGAATTCACCGCAGCGGCCCGGCAACTGCCGATCAAGGATGGCTCCGGCTCCTGCGGCACGGCCGCAGCGCGCGGCGAAACCGTGCTGATCGAGGACATCACGATCCATCCCAACTGGATCTCGGCTCGGGAGCTGGTGATCCGGCACGGCCTGAAGGCGTGCTGGTCGGTGCCGGTCTTTTCCGTGAACGGAAAGGTGCTGGGGATCATGGGAATCTACTACCGCGAGAACCGCTTGCCGCTGCCAGACGAATTGGTCCGTGCCGAGTCGGCGGCGAAGCTAGTGGCACTGGCGATCGAGCGTGGACGGGCGGCCGAAAAATCGCGCCAGGACGAAACCTTGCTGAAGATCGCCGGCCGCAATGCGCGATTCGGCGGCTGGACGGTGGACATGCCGGAAATGCGGATCACTTGGTCGGATGAAGTCCGGGCCATCCATGAGGCAGCTCCCGACTACGAACCGACGGCACCCGAGGCCTTCGACTTCTACGAAGAAACGTCGCGCAAACGCTTGCTCGAGGTCTTCGACCGCTGCGGAACGGTGGGCACGCCATTCGATGAAGAACTGGAATTCGTGACCGCCAAGGGCCGCCGGGTCTGGGTGCGGGCCAGTGGCGAAGCCGTACGCGACGCCGGCGGGACAATCCGCAGGATCCAGGGCGCCTTTCAGGACATTTCCACGAGGAAAGCATCCGAGCAGCGGGCACAGCAACTGGCCGAGCGATTGACCGCGACGCTGGAAAGCATCACCGATGCCTTTTTCACGCTGAACCGCCAATGGCAGTTCACCTACCTGAACACGGAGGCCGAAGGCATTCTGCGGCGGGAGCGCGACGAACTGTTAGGGAAGATCATTTGGGAAGAGTTCCCGAACGTCTGCGGCAGCACCGTGGAAGACACCTACCGGCAGGCGATGGAGAAGGGCCGGCCAAGCGTGCTGGACGAGTTCTTCTACCAGCCCTTCGGCCAGTGGTTCGAAATCCGCGCCTTCCCCTCGGAGGAAGGGCTGGCGGTATACTTCCGCAACGTGACGGCACGGCGGCAGTCGCGCGAACAACTGCGGTTGTTAGAAGCCAGTGTGGCACGGATCAACGATCTGGTGATCATCACCAACTCGGGCATTTGGGATGAACCGGAGCCGCGGATCCTTTTCGTCAACGACGCCTTCACCCGCACGACCGGCTACTCCCGCGAGGAGGCCTTGGGCAGATCACCGCGTTTCCTCCAGGGACCGCGGACCCAACGCGCGGAACTCGACCGGATCCGCATCGCCTTGATGCGCGGCGAGCCCGTGCGGGCGGAGCTGATCAACTACAAGAAGAGCGGCGAAGAACTTTGGCTGGAGGTGGACATTGTCCCCGTGAGCGGCACGGACGGCGGTCCCGCCTATCAGGTCGGGGTGATGCGCGACGCCACGGAGCGCAAGCGGGTGGAAGACGATGCGCGCGCCACCGAAGAACGCTACGTCCGGCAGCGCAATGCCCTCATCGCGCTGACCGACCTGCCGCCCTTGGCGACCGATGATGGGGAGAGCGCCTTTCACCGCATCACCGAGGTCCATGCCCGCGCGCTGGGCGTCTCGAGGGTCAGCATCTGGCGCTACAACGCGGACCATACGGCCATCCACTGCGTGGATCTCTACGAACTGGAAACCCACCGCCACAGCAGCGGCATGGTGCTGACCTCCGCGACCTGCCCGGCGTACTTCCGGGCGATGGATGAAATGGATGTGATCGCCGCGGACGACGCGTTGAGCGATCCGCGCACTTGCGAGTTTGCCTCCAGCTACCTGGTTCCGCTGGGGATCTCATCGATGCTCGACGCGCCGATCCATCTGGGCGGCGGCATTGAGGGCGTGATGTGCAGCGAGCACGTGGGACCGCCGCGGACATGGACCGGCGATGAAAAGACCTTCGCCGCCGCGGTGGGAAATCTTGTCTCCCTCTCACTGGAAGGCAGCGAGCGCCAACGGGCCGAGGAAGCCGCTCGCGAAACCCGCAAGCGTTTCGAGGTGGTGGCCCGTGCGACCAATGACGCCGTCTGGGACTGGGACTTCGCCACGAACGAGATCTGGTGGAACGAGGGATTCGAAACCCTGTTCGGTTTCAAGCGCAGCGAGATCGAGCGCTCCGCCGAGTCATGGTATCATCGCATTCATCCGGAAGATGTTCGCCGCGTGCTGCCCGGCATCCGCCGCACCATCGCGGAGGGGGAAGAGCATTGGTCCGACGAATATCGCTTCCTCCGCGCCGACGGGCGCTACGCCTACGTGCTCGACCGCGGGTTCGTGATCCGCGACGACAACGGCCGCGCGCTCCGGATGGTCGGCGGCATGACCGACCTGACAGCGCGCAAGCAATCGGAACAGGATTTGGCCCGCCTCAACCGCGCGCTGCAAATGCTGAGCGCCTGCAACGAGGCGGTCACCCGCGCCACCGGCGAGCACCACTTGCTGGAAGAGATTTGCCGGCTCGCAGTCAACACCGGCGGCTATCGGATGGCATGGGTGGGCTATGCTCGCGACGACGCGAAACGCAGCATCGACCCGATCGCTTGGGCGGGCGTGGAAGACGGCTACTTGGAAAAGATCAGCCTCTCTTGGGACGAAGAGTGCTCCACGGGACGCGGACCGGCCGGCCAGACCATCCGCAGTGGCGAGACCGTCGTATGCCGTGACATCACCAGGGACACCGCATCGTTCCACTGGCTGGACGATGCAATCGCCCGCGGTTACCGCGGTGTGATTTGCCTGCCTTTGCGCGATGGCGACCGGGTTTTCGGTTTGCTCACCCTTTACTCGCCGGACGCTCTTCAAGCGGCCGACGACGAGCTCGGCCTGCTGCAACAACTGGCAGACGACCTTGCCTTCGGCATCGGCACGCTGCGCTCGCGGCAGGAAATGCGCCGCACCGAGGAAGTGGTGCTGAAAGTGGCCCAGGCGGTTTCTTCCGGCACCGGCACCGAGTTCTTCGACCTGCTGACCTTGAACATGGTCGAGGCGCTGGGAGCACACGGAGGCTTGATCGGCCGGTTGAATTCCGCCGACCTCTCGATCACCACGCTGTCCTTCGTGTTGGCAGGCAAGCTGGAGGAAAACGTCACCTACGGACTGACCGGCACCCCGTGCGAGAATGTCAGCGAGGGAAAGGTCTGCGTCTTCGACCGCGGCGTGCAGGAGATTTTTCCGGAGGACCACTTGCTGGTCGTCTTCGGCATCCACGCCTATGCGGGCATTCCCTTGCGGCATCGCGATGGCACGGTGGCGGGCATCATGGTGGTGTTCTTCAACGCGCCGTTGGAAGAGACGGCGCTGGTGCAGTCCACGCTCCAGATCTTCGCCACCCGCGCCTCCGCGGAACTTGACAGGCAGGTGACCGACCAGCGCATTCGCGAGCAGGCCTCGCTGCTCGACCAAGCTCGCGACGCCATCCTTGTCCGCGAGTTGGACCACCGCATCACCTACTGGAATAAGAGCGCCGAGCGTCTCTACGGCTGGACCGCGGAGGAAGCCCTCGGCCGCTCGGTGGAAGCGTTGATCTATCGGGATCCGCAGGATTTTCACGCCGCCTGCCAGACGGTGGTGGCTACCGGCGAGTGGCTGGGCGAACTCCAGCAATTCGCGCGGGACGGTCGCGAGATCACCGTGGAAGGACGCTGGACTCTTCTCTACGACTCCGCGGGACAGCCTCGCAATATCCTCGCGATCAATACCGACATCACCGAGCACCGCCAGCTCCAGCAGCAGTTCCTGCGCGCGCAGCGGCTGGAAAGCATCGGCACGCTCGCCGGTGGCATCGCTCACGATCTCAACAACGTGCTCGCGCCGATCAGCATGTCGATCGAGTTGCTCCACTCCGAAGTGACCTCGGAACGTGGCCGCGAGCTGCTGGCGACGCTGGCGGGAAGCGCCCGTCGCGGCGCGGACATGGTCAGCCAGGTGCTGTCGTTCGCCCGCGGCATGGAAGGCCGCCGGGTGGAGATCCACGCCCGCCGTCTGGTCGGCGACGTGGAGAGCATCGTCCGCGACACCTTCCCGAAGGACGTCACCCTCGACATTCGCGTGCCCCGCAGCCTGTGGACGCTTCAAGGCGACCCGACCCAGCTCCACCAGGTGCTCATCAACCTCTGCGTGAATGCCCGCGACGCGATGCCCCAAGGAGGGCGGATTTCCATCAGCGCGGAAAACCTCGACGTGGATCCCCGCGAGGCGGCCCGCGAGCCTGGGGCCAAGCCCGGCCCCTACGTGAGGATCAGCGTGGAAGACAGCGGCTCCGGCATTCCGCCGCAGCATCTCGAAAAGATCTTCGAGCCGTTCTTCACCACCAAGGAGGTCGGCAAGGGCACCGGGCTCGGATTGCCGACGTCGCTGGCCATCATCAAGGGCCACGGTGGCTTCCTCCGCGCGGCCAGTCCCGTCGGGCGAGGGGCTCGCTTCGACCTGTTCTTGCCCGGCCTGCCGGGAACGGGTGACACCGCGCCCGACCACGGCGACACCCCCCTCCCCCGCGGCGACGGCGAAACCGTCCTCATCGCAGACGATGAAGAGTTCATCCGTCGCGTCACCGGCCGGACGCTCGAGTCCTTTGGCTACAAGATCCTGCTCGCCGCCAACGGCAACGAGGCGGTCGAGCTCTACCGCCAGCATCACTCCGGCATCTCGGTGGTGATCACCGACATGATGATGCCCGGCTTGGATGGAGCCTCGGTGATCCGCGCGCTGGCGGCCATCGATGGCGGCGTGAAAATCATCGCCTCCAGCGGCGTGACCGGCCACGACGCCCGTGCCCGCGAGGCCGGTGATTGTGTCCGCCACTTCCTGCCCAAGCCATGCAGCGCCGAAACTCTGCTGAAAGTGCTCAAACGAGTTATTTCCGATCCGTAATCCCCCCCAGTTGTCACACACGGTCCCGCCGCACCATGATTCGCGTGCTGGACTTGCAATAAAGTTCACCGACCTTACCCGACCCTGATGTCCCTGAGCCGAGAAGACCAAGCCAACCTCCTGATCGTCGACGACGACGAAACGATCCAGCGTTTGCTGGTGATCGCCGCGAAGGATCACGGCTGGCGGCCACGGACGGCGGGCAGCGGAATGGCGGCCTTGGAAGCATTGGACGACGGCATCGAGGCCGTGGTGCTCGACCATGGACTGCCGGACATTGACGGGCTGCAGACCTTGGAGCGGCTGCGCCAGGCCCGCCCGGACCTGCCAGTCATCATGCTAACCGGCCTCAACGACGCGGAAACCGCGGTGCGGGCCCTCCGCGCGGGAGCCGGCGACTACTTGACCAAGCCCTTCGAGCTGAAGCGCTTGTTCGACCTGCTGCGGCAGATCCGCCAGGACCGCCGCGAGCCCGTGGTGGCGACGGTGGCGGGAAACGTGCCGAAGCTGGGACCCTCCACGGGCGGCGGCCTGCGCAGTGCGAATACACGCGTCCGCGAACTGCTGCGCCGCATGGAAAAGGCCGCCTCGCTGGACACCACCATCCTTCTCACCGGGGAAAGCGGCACTGGCAAAACCTACTTCGCCCGCGAGATCCACCGCCTCAGCCCCCGTGCCGCGGAGGATTTCATCCCGGTGAGCTGCCCTGCCCTGCCGCGGGAGCTGTTGGAGTCGGAGCTTTTCGGCCACGAAAAAGGATCCTTCACCGGGGCGACGGCCACCCGCGCCGGGCGATTCGAGCAGGCCTCCAAGGGCACGCTTTTCCTCGACGAGATCGGCGATCTTCCCGCCGAACTTCAGCCGAAACTCCTCACCGTCCTCCAGGACCGGGAATTCTTCCGCGTGGGCGGCAACAAGATCCTGCGCACCAATGCCCGCGTCATCGCCGCCACCAACGTGGACCTCCACGCCAAGGTCGCCGACGGCAGCTTCCGCGAGGATCTCTACTACCGACTGAATATCATCGAATTGCCCATCCCGCCGCTGCGCGAGCGCAAGGACGACCTGCCCGGTCTGACCGCCGCCATCCTCGGGCGCATCGCGGGACGTCGCGGCAGCGCTGGCTGGACCCTGTCCCCCAACGCCAGCGAAGCCCTCGCCGCCTACGATTGGCCCGGCAATATCCGCCAGCTTGAGAACGTGCTCGAGCGGGCGACCGCATTCACCGAGCGCAGTGAGTTAAGTGAAAAGGACTTGGTGACGCTGCTGGAGGCGCGCCGCGACGGGCCGTCTGCCGCCGCCAAAGTTAGGACGCTCCACGAACTCGAGCGGGAAACTTTCCTCGAAGCCTACCGGCGCACCGGCGGCAACAAAGCCCGCACGGCTCGCGAACTCGGTGTCTCGGAGCGCACCGTTTACAATCTCTTGGAACGCCACGGATTGAAGTAACATTGACGACGGGCAAAATGCAACTCCATGCATGATTTTCAGCATATCTTGAAAATCATACAGAGTTTTCAATTCACCTACCGTGCCCGGATTCTCCAATTGTTTCTCCATTTCATTGAACGTGAGGCACTGACGAAATGTCGGTATAGTTGGCATCGCGGGTGCCAGACTATCCCTGTTCTCTGGGGGGAGAACAGGGGTCGAAAGGCCCCGCAATGCAACACAACCAAACCGTCGGGCGGATGGTCTCTTCGGAGGCCCCCCCGGCGGTGAGGGTTGGTGCAGGCGGTCTTTCCCCGGAGGGAACATCCCGCCCCACCATGCACAGCTCCCTCAGCTCCCCGAATCTCGAACGCCAAGGTCTCTCGCGCATGCCATCCCGGGTCATGCTGAAAGACGACTTCTGCCAACCGGTCCCCGACAACTTCGCGCCGCTTTCCCTGCTCCAGATGCCTGCCCCGGTGGCGGACATCGACGATGCAGCAATTCTCGACTCGCTCGATGACCTTCCGCCCCGGCCCAGGTCGCGTGCAAATATCCGCTCGCGCCGTTCGACGCCGCCCTTCGTGCCGTTCCAGCCGGAGACCTTTCTCAACGCAAAGGATCCCTGGGCCGTCCATTCGCTGAAGGACCTGATCGGCTTCTTCCTGCCTGAGATCAGCGTGTCCATCGCCCTGATGTCGGTATGCGGCCTGATGGCGGGCAAGCTGCTCGCCCGCTGGGCCAACGGTATCCAGCCGCTGTGGGTGCTCGGCCTCTACCTCGCGGTCTTGTTTCTCCACCTCGGCAGCCTTTACCTCGGCGGCAAGGGCGGCAGCTCCTCACACCTCAAGACCTCCCTGCGGACCTTGGTGCTGGGTCTCTTCCTGCTGCTGCTACCTCACTCGGTCGCCTTCCTGTTCCTGAGCGCCAACGGGTAATTCTTGCTGAACGAACTTCGCCGAAGCCTGAACTTATTACAGCCTGAAGCATCCAATCGCTGGCATTGCTGGTTTCCCTTTCATTTCGAATCACTCGAAGCCAGCGACTTACGACTTACCTACGATTTCTGGCACGCTGCCTGCCAATAAGAGCTGTTCTCTGGGGGGAGAACTTGGGCCTCACCGCCCGCTATCCAATCCAATCCCCTGCCGGTCGTGTGATCTCTCACGAGGTCCCGTCGGCGGGGGTTGGTTTGGGTTTTCAAATCGAGGGCAGACTTCTGCCTCGGGAAAAGGCTTCAGCCACCCTGACGGAGAGCCAAAAAAAGGCCCCCTTCCGAATGAATCCGGAAGAGGGCGGTTAATAAAGGCAGCGAAGGGGTTGCCGTCAGTTGTCTGACATTTTCAGCACCTCGACCTTCACGGGCACGATGCCGCGCGAACGAAAGCCGAGGCGCTGAGCGACTCCTTCAGTGACGTCGATCACTCGACCCTTGGTGTAAGGGCCGCGATCATTGATACGGACCACCTCAGACATGCCGTTGGACAGGTTGGTCACGCGGACTTGCGTGCCCATCGGCAGGGTCTTGTGCGCGGCGGTCGCAGCAAGATTGCTGAGACGCTCGCCGCTGGCGGTTCGGGTGCCACCATTACAGTGGACACCATACCAGGAAGCCTTGCCCGTTTGCACGGACGAGACTTTCCATTCCGTCGGACCGGAGGAGCGGTTCGACGCGGTTGCCTGCGTGGAGCAGGATGGTAGCATTAGGGCTCCGGCGATGGCCAGGGCCACGGACTTTAGGTTCCGGGTCATGGTTTCGTGTCGGTGGTTTTCCTCGCGCTGAACGCAAGGACGGCGGGTTTAGGGGCTGCCAGACCATGCCGCAAGCCCAATCTGGAACTTTCCAAAACACTTCAATTCAATGATTCTCAATGTTTTACATCGATTTATTTAAGGAACGTTAAACTTTTTTCTCCAATTCGGCCCCGGATTTGCTAGGGGAAAGGGTGCTATGAGCTCGTGGATCCCTTCCTGCCGCGACCGGTTCACCCTGTCGGATTTCTCTTTCCTCACCGCCGTTCTTTCGCCCCACGGAGAACGGTGCCATCTCTGGACGCTCTGGGAAGACCCCGAGGCGCTCAGGGAAATGCTGGACCTCAAGGACGTGCTGCGCGCGTTGATCGACTCGACCGCCGCCCTGAGTGTTTCGCCCGCCTTCTACTTCTACGTGCTGGTCCGGCACTCCTTCCTGGATGCGGGGATCGACGACCCCGGGATGTCGGACTACGTGGCCGGAGTAATGGTCCAGCGGCTCGCAAGTGACACCGGCGATCCGCTGCGCAGCCTGCCGGCCGGGCTGACCCACGCGGCGGACTTTGTCGCGATCCTGGAATCCGCCCAAGGGCGGATGCGCTTCCACCTCCAGCTCGAGGCTGGCAACCAGTTCCTGGTGCTGACCGGCCTGTTCCCCGGCTTCATCAACCGCCGCTGCCAGCGTCGCGGGGCACCGGGCGTGGGGTTCTACGAGGATTTCGCCCGCCGGGCCTATCGCGACGCGGCGGACAATCGCAGCGCCCCGCAGGATGCCCCGCGGCGGATGTTCGGCGAGCTTTCCGAGGCCCTGCCACTGGCGCGGCTATCACTGAACAAGATGGCGGAAGAGTTCGTCTTCCTCGGCGATTGAGACTGGAATCCGGCATGGAGATCCGTGCGCTCGACCAGCAACCCCCATTCACCACCAAGGACGGCTCGACCATCCGCAGCATTCTCGATTCGGCCAATGCCCCGGTGAAGAACCAGAGCCTGGCGGAGGCGACCATCCCCGCCGGCGGTGCAACCCAGCGGCATTGGCATAAGGACAGCGAGGAATTCTACTTCCTGCTGGAAGGCCGCGGGAGGATGGAGATCGACGGTGAATCGCGCGAGGTCGGCCCCGGCGATGCGATCCTGATCCCGGCCGGGGCGTGGCACCAGATCACCGCCACCGAGCCCCTGCGTTTTCTGTGCTGCTGCGCGCCGCCCTACCGGAATGAGGATACTTATTTCGAGTAAATGCCATGACCCTTCCCGAGGTCCTCATGAATTGGAAACTCGCGCTGACGCTCGTCATCGGGATCGTTTCCTTTTTGAACGGCATCCGGATCTGGATCCGCGGGTTCACCACGGTGGACAATCCCTTCCTGTGGGGCCCGCTCACCGCAGGCATCGGGTGCTTCACCGCCGATTACTTTTTCGATGATGAGGAGATCCGGGGCTTCCCGGCGCGGATGCTGGCAGTGTTCCAAGCTCTCTTCGGGTTGGTCTTCCTAATGCTGTTCTTCTTCCTCGGGGTGTGGCCTGCGTATTTCTCGAAGGCCCCCAAGTCCGTCGATCCGGCCGATCTGACAAGTGAGGTACTTTTCATTCCAGCGGATGGGACCATCGAGGACGGCCCTCGATGAGCCCCTGATCATCTCTCTATCGTCTACCCAGTGCCGCCTTGCCGGTGGCTTGGCGATTTGGCACGAAGGACTCGCCGAACATGCTACCCCGCACTTTCCTCCCTGCTGGCTGCTTGATCCTGGCGATGATCGCCGGCTGGGCGGCACGTCAGGCAGAGTCCCCGTCGGCCGAGGCGAAGCAAGCCGCAGAACCAGAAGCAGCAGCACCTGCCACCGGCGCGCCACCGATGCCCGCGGCCTTGGAGCCCGATGCCATTCGTTTCTGGCTGGCCGATCACCTGATCGATGCCACGCCCGGACAGATGGAGGACATCGCCGCTCGCCTGCTCGCCATTCCCGATGTCAATGCGAGATCCTGGTGCGGCTTGTTCTCCTGCTGGTTTGAAAAGGACGCAGCCACCGCGTGGACCTTCGCTTCCGTGAAGCCGGATCTCCGGTCGATTGCGCTGGAGGAGTGGGCCGCGCTTGATCCGGCGGCGGCACGGGCAGCCATCGACTCCGCCTCGATGGACGATTGGCGCGCACTCGTGGGTGGCGCCGTGCGCAGGGATGTGGAGGAAACCTTCCGGCTCCTGGACAAAGCTCTCGCGGATGGCATCGAGGTAAAGAGCTTCTATCAGGAAGGCCTCGGGTTGGAGAACAGGCACTTCGCAGAACTCGCCAGCAGGGATCCCGAGGCAGCCACGCTCTGGGTTGAGCGGTTGGGCATCGCTTCCAAAGACATCGCGGGCGCACTGCTCTGGGGACGCTTGAAGAAAGACCCGGCCGCCGCGAGAGAGTGGCTGAATAAACAGGAAGACCGCGTGGAAATCCTGAAGGACCTCGCGTCGGTCGCAGCACGGACGAATTCCTACTCGCCGGCGGTGGTGGATTTCATCGCCGAGTTCATGCCGCCGGGCAACGCCCGGATTGAAGCGCTCCAAGCTCTCTTGAGTGGCCTCGCCTGGCGCGACCCGGAGTTCGCGGCGAAGGAAGCGGCCCGTGTGATCCCCGATCCCTCCGTTCGTGCGGACATGATCGCAGGGATCGCCTCGCGGATCGCAGACAGCGAATTCAACAAGGCGTGGTCGCTGCTGGAATCGCTCGGGCCTTCCGTCCAGTGGAGCCTGCGCACATCGATCCCGGGCGTGGAATTGCAAGCGGGCTCGGACTCCGGCGCGCTCAGTCCACCCATCCACTACTTGAGTGGTTTCTTCGGGCCCCAGCGGAACACCCCTGCCAATGTGAAGGACTACCTGCTGCTGCGCCTGATCGAGAGCGACCAGGACGAAGCGATCCGCCTGATGGAGGGCATTCCCGCCGCGCAGTTCCTCGATGAAGGAAAGAGTGCCATCCTGCTCTGGATGGAGCGGTCTCCTGAGGAAGCGGTCCGCTGGCTGGCGGGCAAGCTTGGCACCGAGGATGGCTATACATCCCGCGAGGCCTGGAACCAGATCGAGTTCAAGCTGCGTGGTTTCAATCCGCTCGAAAGAGCCGCCCTCATCAAAACCCTGCCACCCGGTTCGGTGCGGACGGAGTTGGTGACCCAGCGCGCCATGGAAATGGCGGATGATGATCCGCTCGCTGCACTGGAGTACGCACGCAAGACGGACACCGCGGAGCAGCCGGTGGTCTGGGCCTATCTCTCCTGGTCCCAGTCCGATCCCTCCATAGCCTTGAAGCACCTCTCCGAGGATCCCGATGCCCCTGTCGCGGCATGGAGTGCGGTGACTGGCTCGGTCATCGATGACTTCCCGGATGAAGTCACCCATGCCCTGCTGACACTTCCCATCAGCGCAGGACGAGATGCCGCGATCGCCAAGATCCTGGAATGGCCTGACGATGTGGATCCCGTGAAAACGGTCACTCTGGCACTTGCGCTGGGCGACGCGGGCAAACGCAAGAACGCGTTCGAGATGGCCTTGTCCCGGGTCAGCCTAGACCAGCACCTCGTCCGCGATCCGGCGACGGCGGAGACCTTGCGGAATCAACTCGAGGAAGCGGCGCAACTTTCCGAGGCGGAACGGCAGCAGTTTCTGGAGCGCATCAACCTCGAATTCACCACGACCCCATGAAGCGCGCCTTCCTGGCCGTCATCGCCGTGCTTGGCTTCGCCGGGGGATGGTTCCTGACCGGCTCCCAACCCGCACCCACTCCCGCTTCAAGTTCGACTTCGAACTGGACGCCGACACCCGTCGCTGGCGATGGCCCGCGGCGCGAATTGCGGAAGCGAGCCTTGGCCGAATGCCTGCTCGTCGCCGAGGAGCAGGAGGTTTACCGCAAACGCACGGCATCGATCGCCACGCTGGACCTCCTGTTGATCGAGAGGAGACACGAACAGGGCTGTGGAGGTGGCGACATCGAGGACGACATCGCCCGAATGATCTCGCTCGATCCCGCCGCGGCAATGGACAGGGCACTGGCGAATCCCCTCTCCGACTATTCCCTCGCGCTCGCCTCCGCATGGGGCCGCAAACAACCGGAGGAAGCCCTGCGTTACTTGCGTGGCAAGAAGATGAGCTATCGCGTCCAGGATTGCCTGGAAGCGGTGGCAGAGGCCCGCTCACAGCCGGAAGAGGAGGCCGCGGCGGAAGCGGAGACGCCATCCGAGCCGGAACCGCAGGAAGCGGACGACGCTCCCGCCGAACCCAGGGCACCGAGCGAGCCAGTTTCCCCTTCTCCCGCCGAGCCCGCGGTCGCATGGGATCCCGCGAACTACGATTCAGACGACTACAAGCAACGCGAAGCGATGATCAGCGATCTCCGCAACAAGCCGGAGGAGACCATGACCAGGATCGCCGAATCAGGCAGCCGCGCCTTGCGAGCGGAAGCCTTGGAAGCCATCGTGAAAGAATTCCCCCGCGATGCGAACGCGTGGCCAGAGGCATCGAAGAAACTGGAGACCTCCATCCAACTGCTCGGCCTGACTCCCGATAGCCCTCCGTCTTCCCTGGAGATCGGGCCTGAGGGAGTGGCGGCCCCGGAGGTGGCCTCATGGATGGATCGCCAGCCGCTCGCGCTGCGCCGTGCGTGGGCACCCGGCGTGGTGGAGCGCTGGGTGGAGGCCGATCCGCAGGCAGCGATCGCATGGGCTGACGCCTTGCCAGAGCATGCCAACCGCAATCAGACGATCCAAACGGGGCTGATCGTGTGGACGCACCGCGATCCAACGGCTGCGATCGCCCATGTCGAAGGCCTGCCGCCGGGAGAGCTGCGGGAGGCGGCGATCTCGAATGCGGCGGCGACGTGGAATTGCGTCGATCCTGCAGCGGCAAGGAACTGGGTGGAGGGATTGCGAGAGAGTCCGGGACGGAAGCGGGCGCTGGAGCGGCTGAAGCGGTGAGTGGTGGTTGCTGCTGGAAGATCGACACCAGTTGACAGTGCCTTCTTGTGCCCGGTGACCTTTGCGTCGCTGGAGTGCCCCGCTCCAGTCCGTGGCCGGGGCGTCCCGCCAATAGTGTTCGGCATCCTCCCTGCTTGCCGGAACGGCGGCGTAGTGTGACGAAAAGGTCA
This sequence comes from Luteolibacter arcticus, assembly GCF_025950235.1. NCBI lineage: Bacteria > Pseudomonadati > Verrucomicrobiota > Verrucomicrobiia > Verrucomicrobiales > Verrucomicrobiaceae > Neoluteolibacter > Neoluteolibacter arcticus. The sequence continues at coordinate 57,625 of NZ_JAPDDT010000026.1, forward strand.
CTGG